>JALREU010000044.1 GCA_023256705.1 Rickettsiales bacterium | reverse complement strand
TGGCATCGCATTGTTATTTATTCTCAAGGCTTGGTTGGAATTGCCAAGAATTATTTAAAAAAAGGTTCAAAAATTTACATCGAAGGATCTTTGCAAACCCGTAAATGGACCGATAATCAAGGCATTGAGCGTTATACAACCGAAGTAGTTTTGAAGAATTATAATTCTAATTTGCAAATGTTGGATGGTCGTGATCGCTCTAGTGGTTCAATGTCTGACAATGGCTATAATCAATCATCATCTGCCAAAAAAAACAATGATGTTATGATTGAAGAAAATGACGATGAAATTCCTTTTTAGTTTTTAATATTATATAATTTAACATGGTTAAAATTTCTATTAACGGTGCAAATCACGAAGTTCCAAACGGAATTACTATAATACAAGCTTGCGAAATTGCTGGCATTGAAATCCCGCGTTTTTGTTATCACGAAAGATTGGCAATTGCAGGAAATTGCCGTATGTGTTTAGTTGAAGTCGCTGGCGGTCCGCCAAAACCAGTAGCTTCTTGTGCTATGCCCGTTAATGAAAATATGCAAATCTTCACCGATACACCGATGGTAAAAAAAGCTCGTGAAGGTGTAATGGAATTTTTGCTTGCCAATCACCCGCTAGATTGTCCAATTTGCGATCAAGCTGGCGAGTGTGATTTGCAAGACCAAGCTTACCAATATGGCAAGGGTGAGGGTGAGTATAATGAATTTAAGAGAGCGGTTAAAGACAAAGAAATGGGACCGTTAATTAAAACACAAATGACAAGATGTATTCATTGCACTAGATGTGTTAGGTTTATCGAAGATGTCGCTGGAACTACTGAACTTGGAGCGGTTAATCGAGGCGAGCATATGGAAATTACCACTTACCTCGAAAAAAATGTCACCTCGGAATTATCTGGCAATGTCATTGATTTATGTCCAGTCGGAGCCTTAACTTCAAAGCCTTATGCTTTTAAAGCCAGAAGTTGGGAATTAAAAAAGACCGAAACTATTGATGTTATGGACGGTCTTGGCTCAAATATTAGGGTTGATTCTCGTGGTCTTGAAGTTTTAAGAATTTTACCGCGTTTAAATGAAGAAATTAACGAAGAATGGCTCGGCGATAAGTCAAGATTTTGCTATGATGGCTTTAAATATCAAAGATTGGATAAGCCATATTTAAAAATCGACGGCAAATTTAAAGAAGTAAGTTTTGATGAGTCATACCAAAAAATTGCCGAATTAATTTCTAGTTTAAAACCAACTGAAATTGGAGCTTTAAGTGGCTCTCTTTCGTCGCTCAATGATATTTTTGCTTTAAAAAACTTGCTTGATAATATTGGTTCTAAAAACTATGAATGTCGTTTAGCAAATCAAAAACTAAATTCAAAAAATTTAAATGAAGCATTATTTAACACCAAAATTTCTGGAATTGATAATGCTGATACCTGCTTGTTAATTGGTGTTAATCCGAAAAAAGATGCTCCCGTCTTAAATGCTCGCTTAAGAAAAAGAACATTAACCAAAAAATTTGCTGTGGCTAGCATAGGCGATGATTTGGATTTAACTTATAAACATCAAAATTTAGGTGATGATTTGAAAATCTTGCAAGAAATTTTAGATGGCAATCACGATTATTGTAAAATTCTTGGTTCTGATAAAAATCATATGTTAATAATTGGCGAAGATGTAGTAAGTCGTGAAGATGGCGAACAAATTATTAAAATTTGTAAAGCAATTGCCACTAAATATAATTTTATCAAAGATGGCTGGAATGGATTTAATTTCTTGGCAAAATCCACTGGTCTAATCAATGGTTTAAGTCTTGGATTTACTTGTGATAAGGGCATCAATAATATTTTAGAAAAGGTGCAATCTAATGAAATTAAATTAGTTTTCTTGCATAATGTCGATGATGAAATTGAGCTGTCGAAACTTGAGAAAGCCTTTGTGGTTTATATCGGAACTAATGGTGATAAGGCGGTTAACATTGCTAATTTGATTTTACCTGCTTCAAATTATGTTGAAAAAGATGGCTACTACGTAAATATTGAAGGAAGAATTCAAAAGGCCAGAAGAGCGGTTTTTGCACCAAATTTAGCCAAAAACGACATAGATATTTTCATTGATATTGCCAAAAAAATTGGTCTTGAATTATGTTTTTCAAATGAAGATGAATTATGTCATGAGATGAGCAAAATCAATGGTTTTGGCAATTATCACAATTTCTTGGAATATATACAAAATGAAGGTGAAAAGTTAAAAATTTCTAATGATAATAAATTTAATTTAGGTTCACAAAAACTGAAAATTAAGGATTATGATTATTATCTTACCAACGCCATAACCAGATCTTCAAGAACACTTAATAAATGCAGTTTAGAAAATAAATAATCTATTCAAAATTTGCCTTTATAAAATTAAATCAAAATTTTTTAAAAAAATTTGATTTAAAAATATAAAAAACCACCTTGCTTTTGAATTTAAAAGCATTAAAATTTGAAAAATACAAATCAAATTATTAATCTTTTGAATTAAATTTTTAATATTTTAAAAATTTTGATCAACAGATGGTAGTTTGATTTTACAATATCAACATTAAACAATTTTTTAATAATTTTAAAATGATTAAAATTCGTCTCTCCCGTGGTGGTAGAAAAAACCTCCCTTATTATCGTATTTTGGCAACTAACAGCACTTCGCCACGCGATTCTAAATTTCTTGAAAAACTTGGAACATATAATCCACTTTTAGGCGATACCGATGAAAAAAGAGTTACTATCGATAAGGATAGAGCTGAATATTGGTTATCTGTTGGTGCTAAACCAACTGAAAAAGTTGCCAAATTTTTAATTAATCTTGGAGTTAAAGGGGCAGAAAAATATAAGCCTACTTTCCAAAATAAACCAAAGGGTTCAAATCTTAAAAAGAAAGCTCAAGAAAAACTAGCTAAAGAACTCGAAGCTCAAAAAGAACAGGCATAATTTAGTCTAATAAATAATTTTTAAATGCCGGTATCAAAAAATATCGGCATTTTTTTTGTTCGAAAATAATGGAAATTTAACCAAATAATTATGGCAAAATTTAAAGAAATTCGGTTTTGATTTTAATTTTTAGCTGGATTTAATTCTTGATTTTAATTATAAATAAATTTTACTATTAAAGGCTTATAATATTTATAAATTCTAACAATAATATTATTTCCTAAAAAAACCTAGTAATAAAAATATAATTAAATATTATCCCAAAATGTATCCAGCTTCACCAAAATACTCAATATTTGAAAGAAATAATCGTTATCTTCAAACATTATTATAATAGAAAAATATTCTAAATATGGCAAGGAAAAGCAGGGTTTGATGGAGTTGTTGAATTCAAATCAAAATTTTTCGCAACAAAATTCACCGCCAAAAACTTTCGTCGATATATATGGAAAATTTATATGCATCAATTCGAAATTGTAAGGGATATTCTAATTTCTTAAGTGCAAGGCTTGATTTAAGTTTTGATAAATGCTGGAACTCGTTTTTAAAAATTGTAGTAGGGGTTGCCTCAATTGGAGCGGGTTATTATTTCATGGCTCCAAGTTCAAAACCAGAGGATCCAATAGCTAATCCAGAGAATTTAAAAATTGATCGCATTCGCTAATAAGAAATTAAACCAGATCCGCGAACCGCAATTTTATTTTTTACAGAATATATTGTGTATAAATCTTTTAAGATAATATCGTAATTGGTGAGGATTTTTTCAGAATTTGGGGTATCATAAGTTACCACCTCTACATCAAAATCTTTAAGATATATTTGCACATAACTAAAAACTCTTGGGTCTAAGTAGCTTGGCATTTCATTTGGCATTAGGGTAAAAGATTTATAGACATCTTCACCGAGGTAATTTTTCCATTTAACAAAAATTCTGCCAAAAAAATCATTTTCGTTATCAACAATAAAAGATTGTCCCCTTGTCAAGCCGGGTTCAAGGCTTTCAAGATTTAGAATATGCTTTGGAAATTTGACTTGAATATTTTCAAATCTTTGACTTGAGAGGTTGCTAATATAGATGGTCGGACTTTCTCTTCTGGTTTTGAAAGTGCAAGAAGTAATTAAAATTAACAGTAATAGATTGGCGATTATTTTTTTATTCATGATTATTCTTAAATTTAATTGCCTCAAATTCTTCGCGAATTTTAACCATCTTCAAGAATCTGGAGAAAGCATAAAGATAGCTGTAAATAATTCCATTAAAACCATAAATAAAATATCTTCTTACAAAATATGCTTTAAAAAAAGCCAAAGTTGGAGCTAATAAAATTTTAAAAAAACCCAGTTTTTTATTTTTAAGAACTGCGTCTTTAGCCTGCATCGTGGAGTAGGAATTGATTTTGTCAACCCAATGCGAAAAATCCCGAAAAGATTGATGATAGATTATGTTATTGAGTTGTAAAATTTTATGGTTGGAATCTTTAAGTATAACCGAGTCATGAACTGATGAATTTTTGAATCCAGCAAAATTTTTATTGTAAAGACGCAACTGGTTATAATAATAAGCGAAGCGATGAGGCTTGACTTCAAAACGAAATTTATTAACAATCTTAACCCTAAATCCTGCAACTTCTGGTTGAATTTCTTGGTTAAAAATTTCTTTAATTTCGTTGGCAAGCTCAGGCGAAACCTCTTCATCGGCATCAATATTTAACAGCCATTGATTTTTACAAATATTTTCACCAAATATTTTTTGCGGTCCATAGCCTTGCCAAGGGTTAAATATAAATTTTACTTGCAATTCATCACAAATTTTTTTGGTATCATCGGTGCTTCCGGAGTCTATAATTATGATTTCGTCGGCAAAACTTTTGACTGATTGAATTATCTTGCCAATTCTATCGGCTTCGTTTTTGGTAATTATAAAAACTGAAATTGGAATCATAAAGATATTGATTTAATTTTAATTATTCTTAAATTATTATAGTAAAAAGATTAAATTTTTTTACCAAAGAAACCTTAAAATTAATTTACCAATATTAAATTATTACTCAAATTAAAATATGAAAAAAAATCACAAAAAAAAGGTGGCACTAATCATTATTGCTGTCGTTATTATAGGATTTGTAGCTCTTGTAATCCATAATTATAAAACCAAAACCTCCTTAAAATATAATAACACGGCGAATGCTTCTGCTCCCGTTCAAAATTCGCAAGATCCGGTTAATCAAGCGGTAGTTGAGGATGCCAAAATGCTTGATGAATCCAGAAAAAATAGCGAATTATTAAAAATTCTACCTGAAGATTATGTTTTAGGCGATAGAAATGCCAAAGTGTTAATGATTGAATATGCTTCGCTTTCTTGCCCACACTGCGCAACATTTGTTCGCGAATCATTCGATAAATTAAAAACCGAATATATCGAAAATGGCAAAGTGGCTTTTATCTTTAGAAATTTTCCATTAAATCATCCAGCGCTTGCCGGTGCAATGCTATCTTATTGCCAAGCTCAAATGCAAGATTCAGTTGATAAAGCTTCAGAAAAATATTACAGTGCAACTAAAATATTGTTTAGAACCCAAGATAATTGGGCATTTGACCAAAAATTCATCGAGAAACTTGAATCAATTTTTGTACTTGATGGTATGAGTAGCGAAAAATTCAAAGAATGTATTAATAACAAGGATTTGCAAGAAAAAATCTTGAAACATCGCATGGAAGTTGCCAAAAATCTTATGTTAAAATCAACCCCAAGTTTTTTCATAAATGGCGATCTTTCCGAAGGTTATGTTGATTATTTAACCCTCAAGAAAATTATTGATAAAAAATTAGCTGAGGCAAATTAATTGATGTCTAATAAAATTGTAATTTCCAATTTATGCAAAAATTTTGGTTCAAAAGAAGTTTTACAAGGAATTAATATTTCCATCGAAAAAGGTAAATCTTTGGTGATTCTAGGTGGCTCTGGCAGTGGCAAGTCGGTGATGATAAAGCTAATTTCTTCGCTGATGGAGCCAAGTTCTGGCTCAATTAAGATTGATGATATCGAGGTTGCCAACATTAAAAATAAAGACCGTGATAAATTGATGTCAAAATTTGGTTTTTTGTTTCAAGGAGGCGCCTTATTTGACTCACTTTCGATTTGGGAAAATGTGGCTTTTCGTTTGATCCATCAAAATAAAATGTCAAAAATTGAAGCCAAAAAAATCGCTATAAATAAATTAAATTCGGTTGGATTAAGTTCAAAAGTTGTAGATTTATTGCCGTCGGAGCTTTCGGGTGGTATGCAAAAAAGAGTATCGTTGGCACGGGCAATTGCGAGTAATCCAGAAATAATTTTCTTTGATGAGCCCACAACTGGCCTTGACCCAATCATGGCCGATGTTATCAATAATTTGATTATCGCTAATTCTAAAGAGTTAGGTGCAACAACAATTACCATTACCCATGATATGCAATCCGCCAAAAAAATCGCTGATAAGGTTGCCATGCTTTACCAAGGCAAAATTATTTGGCATGATGATGTCAAGAATTTAGAAAATTCTGGCAATGATTTTGTTGACCAATTCATCAATGGCCGGGCAGAAGGACCTATCAATTTTTTAAATAATTAATTTATTTTAAAAAACTAAAAAATCCCTTATTTCAAAAAAATCGCAAATTTTGAAATAACTAAGCAAAATCCCATTGTTATTTCAAAAATCCTCGCTAAACTGAAATAAGAAATGAAAATAGATATTTTTTTTATAAAATACTTAAAAATAATCTGCCAATATGAATCGAAAAACTGGACATTATCAACAATTAGGGCAACAACAATATTTTATACCCGATGCATTGCCACCAAAAGAACCGCTATTTAATTTTAGCAATGATTTAATTGAGTTATATGGCAAAACTATGCAGGCAATTGGTCAATTAAATGAGATGGCAAGAAGACTTCCAAATACTCAGAGATTTATTAAGGCTTATTGCATTAAGGAGGCTATGATTTCTTCAGCAATCGAAGGAATTCATACTACTTTGATTGAAATTTTTACACAAGAAATTTCTCAAACCAATAATTCTTCAAAAGCCGATAAGCAAACTCAATTGGTTTTGAATTACAATAAAGCGCTCGAGGTGGCACTAGATTTAACAGGCACTCGGGGTTTCCCTATTGTGTCGCGAGTTATTTTAGAAACTCATTTAAAGTTGATGTCGGGTGGCGATGGTGAAAAGGCAAGTCCAGGAAAATTTAGAAAGCAACAAGTAAGGGTTGGAAATTTAATTCCGCCTCCAGCCAATAAGGTTGAGGCTTTAATGTCTGATTTAGAAAAATTTATTAATAATGATAATTCTCTTCCAGCCTTGATTAAGGCAGGTCTCGTTCATGTTCAGTTTGAAACTATTCACCCCTTTTTAGATGGCAATGGAAGGATTGGACGATTATTGATAGTTTTAATGTTAATTGATAGTGAAATTTTATCTAACCCAATTCTATATCCTTCATTATATTTCAAAAAACATCACGCAAATTATTACAAAAAACTCGATGCAGTTAGAACACAAGGCGATTTCGAAGGTTGGATCTATTTTTATTTAGAGGCAATAAAGGAAGGTGCCATCGATGCTCATAAAAGAGCAAAAGAGATTGAAAAATTAGAGCAAAAATTAAGAGTCAAAATTTCCAAAGATAAAAATCTATCTAAAATTCAAGATTCAGCCAATCAGGTTTTATTAATTTTATTTGAATTTCCAGTTATTAGCGTCAATGAGTTGAGTATAAAAATACACAAAAGTTATAATAGTACTAACGGCATTATCAATAAATTTCTTGATGCAAAAATATTAATTGCTCCCGAAAATAAAAAGCGCAATAAAAGATTTTATTTTGAAAATTATTTAAATTTGCTCGATAAGGAATATTAGTGGAATGAGCAACCCGCAAAAAATTAGTAAAAATAAAAAATTAATCTTAATTTAAACTGAGCATTTCAGAAATTCCTAAATTCAAAAAAATGAAAAATATTAAAAATATTGCAATTATTGGTGGTGGGCCCAGTGGCTTGATGGCTGCTGAAATTATTGCAAGTGCTGGGCTAAAGGTCACGATTTATGACGCAATGCCAACGGTTGGTCGTAAATTTTTGCTGGCTGGAAGAGGGGGTTTAAATCTTACTCACAGCGAAGATTTGGAAAAATTTACCTCCCGTTATTTTGCAAGTTCAAATTGGCTCAAGCCCTATATTGAAGGTTTCAATCCGCAAAAATTACGAAAATGGTGTGAAGAATTGGGCGAAGAAACTTTCGTTGGCACCAGTGGCAGAGTATTTCCGCGCAATATGAAGGCTTCACCATTACTTCGAGCTTGGCTTAAAAGGCTGGATAATCTTGGCGTCAATTTTTGTCTTCGTCATTCTTGGCAAGGTTTTGATAAGGATGATTTAATATTTAGCGATTCGCAAGAAAAAATAATTAAAGTAAAGACAGACGCGGTCCTGCTAGCACTTGGTGGAGCCTCTTGGCCACATCTTGGCTCAAATGGCTCTTGGGTTGGTATTCTTGCAAAATATGGAGTAAAAATTGCCGAATTGCGCCCATCAAATTGTGGTTTTGTGACTAATTGGTCGCAATATTTGATAGATAAATTTGCGGGAACTCCTTTAAAATCGGTGGCAATTAGGCATCAAGAATTTTCTCAAAAAGGCGAAATAATTTTAACTAAACAAGGAATTGAAGGAGGTGCAGTTTATGCCTTATCTTCTAGCCTGCGCGAGGCAATCAAAAGCGAAGGCAAGGCGGTTTTATATTTAGATTTGCGACCAGAAATGTCCATTGCCAATTTAGCGCAAAAACTGCAAATTCGTAGTAAAAAATCGCTCAGCAATTATTTACGCAAAGCAGGATTTTCTGAAGTGGCAAGCATTTTGCTCAATGAATTAATTCCAAAAAACCAACTTGCAAATGCCGATTCTGAAATGTTGGCGAGTTATCTAAAAAATTTACCAATCACATTAATTTCAACAACCGATATTGCCCGAGCCATTTCAACAGCCGGTGGGGTGAAGCACGAATCTGTCGATGAAAATTTTATGTTAAAAGCCAAAAGCGGAGTTTTTGTGGCAGGGGAAATGCTTGACTGGGAAGCACCAACCGGAGGATATTTATTGCAAGGATGCTTTAGCACAGGGGTTGGAGCCGCAAAAGGACTGTTAGATTATGTTAAGTAAAACTATCTAAATATCGGTTAACTTGCCCTTAAACCAGCTTACCTGATTTAAAATTAGTAATACTCATAACTTGCATAAAATTGATTTAATGCAAGTTATAAATATGCTTAATTGCATTTCAAGTGGTTTTCTGCAATTAAAATAAAATTTACTTGCATATTAAGCAAAATACGGAAATTTTATCCTCTAATGCGAGGGGCTTGCAGCCATTCATTTATTTTTTGTTTTAACCTTTTTTTGTAACATCAAACCCGTTATCGCTGTTAGTTTCTGACCCCTCGCGATTCCGCCAAATTAACTACCGTTAAAACATTTTAGCCTGCTCCCCCGTTAAGTCGTGGAGCTTAGAAATGCTTGTGTTGCTAGCATTTTAAAATAGGTTTTTTAATTTTAGTTTTAACAAAAATTAATCTAGGGGTGCAAGGCGCGAGGGGAGGGTGATTACACCTTTAATTTTAACAAACTTAAATCTTCAATTTTTCTCCATCTCTTCTGCAGATCTGATTTTGTTTTTTACATCTATTAGACAATCGCTCAAGATCTTTAATAATATCCTCTAGTGACTGATTAGAATAGTTAGTGAATCCACAATAAATTGATCTTACCATATAAAAATTCCTTTTAATTACCTAAATAATTTCAAATAACCTTCAAATACAAAGTTTTGATTGCGTTTCTTGCCGGTAAATTCTTTCAAAATTTTTAATTTTACAAAATCACCAATTAATCGAAGTGCGGTTGAGAGGTTAATATTAAAAAGCTTCACCACATCAGTGCTATCAACTATCGGATTCGAATAAAGATATTGCAAAAATTCCCTCGCAGTGTCTTGTTTTTTGCCAAGTTTAGCAATTTTGGCTTCGGTATCATCGCGAAGTTTTATGATATTTTTAAAAGTCTGAATCGAGTTTTCTGAAGTATGGCGTACCCCTTCCAAAAAGAATTTTAGCCATTGGACCAAATCATCGTTGGTTCGAACTCGTGTCAAGTTGTCGTAATAAAGTGAGCGATGTTTTTCAAAAAAATCCGATAAATAAAGTGTTGGTTTTGCAAGTAAATTATTACTTACCAAATAAAGTGTGATTAGCAATCGCCCAATTCTGCCATTGCCGTCAAGAAAAGGGTGGATAGTTTCAAACTGGTAGTGAGCAATGCCAATTTTGATTAGATGCGGGATTGCTAGATTTTCGTTGTGCAAAAACTTTTCTAAATCAGCCATGAGATCAACAACACCAGATTCGTGGGGCGGGATAAAAACCGCATCACGCAAGCTTGCCCCGCCAATCCAGTTTTGGCTTTTGCGAAATTCTCCGGGGGTTTTACGATTTCCTCGAACGCCACGCATCAAG
>JALREU010000043.1 GCA_023256705.1 Rickettsiales bacterium | reverse complement strand
ATTATCAGTATAAAAAAAGGCGATTATCAAAACGGCGATCAGGTCGTCAATTACGGCAAGCGCTACCAAAAAAATTTTTACTGAATTGGAAAAAATTTTGCCAAATAAGGCAATAAAGCCATAAGCAAATGCAATATCGGTGGCACAAGCAATGGCTAAGCCACGCAAATTTTCTGGATGTTTGAGGTTGAATAATAAAAATAACAACATCGGAAGCAAAACCCCGCCAACCGCACAAATCAGGGGCAAAGCCAGCTTTTTTTTTGAAGAAAGTTCGCCTTTTATAACCTCGGATTTTAATTCAAGCCCAACTAAAAAGAAAAAAATCGCCATCAAAGCATCATTAATCCAGTCGCGTAAGGTAAGTTTTTTTTCAATTGCTAAAAAACTTATTTTTAAATCAAAATTTTGATTAAAAAAATCGAAATAAAGGCTCGAATTGCTAGAATTGGAAAATAAAATCGCAACGATTGTGGCAAAAATTAAAATAATTCCTACCGCAAATTCTGCCGCAAAATATGTTTTAAAAAAACTGGTTAATATTTTTTTTGATAAAATTTTTTTCATTTTTAAAAATTAAAATCTTGTCCTAAATAAACTCGACGCACTTCTGGGTTGTTGATAATTTCATCTTTTGTGCCGGAAAATAAAATATTGCCATCATAAACAATATATGCTCGGTCCACAATTGATAGGGTTTCACGAACATTGTGGTCTGTAATCAAAACCCCGATTCCGCGTTGCTTTAAATGCGACACCATTTGCCTAATATCATTTACCGCGATAGGGTCAACACCAGCAAATGGCTCGTCAAGTAAGATAAAGGCAGGGTCATTGGCTAAAGCCCTGGCAATTTCGGTTCGCCTTCTTTCGCCACCAGAAAGGGCAAGAGCGTGAGATTTACGAATATGAGAAATCGAAAATTCCTGCAATAAACTCTCAAGTTTTTGCTGTCTGATTTTGGCATTAGATTCAACAATTTCAAGCACTGCCATAATGTTATCTTCAACATTTAAACCTCGAAAAATTGAAGCTTCTTGAGGTAAATAACCTATGCCTAGCTTGGCTCGCTGATGGATTGCTAAATTAGTAATATTATATTCATCAATGGCAATTGAACCATTATCAGGCTTAACAATGCCAACAATCATATAAAAACTAGTGGTTTTTCCTGCTCCATTTGGACCCAGCAAAGCCACGGCTTCGCCTTGTTTAAGATTTATCGAAATATCACGAAGAACTTGTTTATTGCCGTAGGATTTCGATAAATTTTTGGCTGATAAAATTTTACTCATAATTAATCTTTTTTAAAATTTTTAATTTGATCATTAATGTCCGAACCAATAATTACCGTGACTCTATCGTCAATTTTATCTTGACTCAAAGAATTTGGAACAGTTTTTTTATTACCCGAAAAAAAACCTTTTTTAAGATTTAAATCATAGATGAATTCTTCGCCACTGGCAATTGATGTTCCGCTATTAACTATGACATTTTTTTGTAAAATAAAAATATTTTTTTTAGGGTCGTAAATGCCAGTTTCTGAGCTAGCTACAAATTCATTATTGAACATTTTAACATTGCTTAAAGCCTTAATTTCTTTGATTTTAGAGCTATTATTTAAATCTTTTTTTTCGGTATTGTAATAAAAAATTACCATTTTATCTGAAAGCAAAGAGATATCGTCTTTTTCAACAATAACATTATTAATTAAATCAATTTTTTGACTATTTTGCTTAATGTCAAAAATATCGGCTTTTATTTTAATTTGAGATTTATTTTTTTTAGAATTATTATTGGCAAATGAATTTGAAATTTGCAAATTTTGCCAAAGCAACACAACAAGAATTACACAAAATAATTTTATGAAAACCTTGCAATTAAAAAAATTTTTTAACATTTTCAAATATATTTTTTTTACTTTTTTATTGGTTTCATCAAATAAAATCCAAATTTGCGATGCCAAAAAAATTACTACCAAAACAGAAAAAATCAATATTGAATTTAATAGTAATATTAAAAATTATAATCAAAAAATTTTAATATTAAATGAATCAAATCAAAAAATTGCCGAATTTTATATTGCTATTGCAGACACGCCAGACAAACAAATTAATGGTCTGATGAATCTTGATTATCTTCCAATGGAATATGGTATGTTGTTTGTTAAAAATTATCCACAAAAAATTCAAATGTGGATGAAAAATACTAAAATCCCACTTGATATGATTTTTTTAGATCAAGAATATAAAATAAATCACATTCACAAAAATGCCAGCCCATTTTCTTTAGAAACAATTTCTAACAAGGGCGACTCGATTGCGGTTCTTGAATTAAATGGCGGAATTGCCGATAAATTTCAAATTCAAAAAAATCATAAAATAATTTTAGCTAAATAAATGCAAAAAATAATTATTTCACAAAATTTAAAAAAATCAAAAAACCAAGATTGGCAAAATTTTATCCAAAATTTCAATGCTGATAACAATAATATTTCCAGCGTAGTTATGGAAATTATCCAGGCCGTTAAACAAAAAAGAGACCAAGCCGTTATTAGCTATACCAACAAATTTGATGGCACTAAAGCCAAAAAAATTTCTGACCTTATCATTGAAAAAAACGCCATAAAAAATTCTGAAAAATTGCTCGCAACAGAGGTTAAAGAAAGCTTAAAATTAGCTCAAAAACGCATTATTTCATATCACCAAAAGCAACTTCCTAAAGATTTTAATTACCGCGATAAGGATGGAGTTAGGCTTGGAAATATTTGGAAACCAATTGAAAAAGTTGGCGTTTATGTTCCCGGTGGCACCGCTTCTTACCCAAGTTCATTTTTAATGTCGGTTTTGCCTGCCAAATGCGCTGGAGTCAAAGAAATTTCAATTTTTGCCCCTTCGCAAAATGGTGCAATTAATCCAGCAATTTTATATTGTGCCAAAATTTGTGAAATCGATAAAATTCATTTAATTGGCGGAGTTCAGGCAATTGCCTCAATGGCTTATGGCACCGAGACAATTTCTAAAGTCGATAAAATCGTCGGCCCTGGAAACAGCTATGTTGCCCTAGCAAAAAAAATGCTTTACGGTGAAGTTGGTATTGACATGATCGCGGGTCCAACCGATATAACAATTATCGCCGATGAAACAGCCAATGCCAAATGGGTAGCCATTGATGCCCTATCTCAACTGGAGCATGGCATTGATTCAAAGGCATTTATTATTACCAATAAAAATAAGGTGGCTGATGAAATTTTAGCAGAAATCCATAAAATTGCCCCAACCTTACCACGCTTCGAAATTATAAAAAAATCATTAAGGAATTCAGCAATCTTTATAATTAAAAACCTTGATGAAGCAAGCATTATAGCCAATTTCATCGGCCCAGAACATTTAGAAATTTGCACCAAAAATTCTCAAGAAATATTGTCACAAATTAACAATGCGGGCGCTATTTTTCTTGGAAATTACACACCCGAAGCCATCGGTGATTATATGGCGGGCCCTAGCCACACCTTACCAACATCAAGCACCGCAAAATTTGCCAGCGGATTATCGGTTTATGATTTTTTAAAACGCATATCGTTAATTTCTTGTGATCAGAAATCTTTCACAAAAATTAGCAAAGCCACCTCCATTTTAGCCAAATGCGAAGGCTTAAGCGCTCACCAACTTTCAATTGATATTCGCCAATGAAATTTTTATATCCTAAATTTTTTGGCAATATATTTTTAATTTTGATTTTGAGTATTTTTGCGTTTTCATGCAAAAAAGTTGAACCCGAAAATAGCCCACAATATCTTTATTTCAAAGCCTTTGAAATGTTAAAAGATAAAGATTATATGATGGCAGGCGATGCCTTCGAAAAAATTGATGATGAATTTCCTCTCTCAAAATGGGCAATTAAAGGGCAAGTGATGGCAATTTATTGCAATTACAAACTCAATGAATATGACAAAATCATTCAAATCGCCGATGATTTTATTCGCGCCGTCCCAAATAGCGAATACAACCCCTATGTTTTATATATGAAATCATTGGCTTTCTATCATAAAATTCCTTCTATTGAAAGAGCGCAGGATTTTACCAAAGAAGCTTCATACGCTTTTCGTGAACTTATCGCAAGATATCCAAATAGCGAATATATAATCGATGCTAAAAGCAAACTTGATTTTGTTGATGAGCATTTGGCGGGGTCTAGAATGTCGATTGCACGATATCAAATGTCGGTAGAAAATTACATTGGTGCAATTAAAAATCTAAATTATGTTATTACAAGACAAGCCAATAGCAATCAGGTTCCAGAGGCGTATTTTAGATTAGCTGAAATTTATTTTAGGATTGGTTTTAAGGATTTTGCAACCGAATTGGCGCTTACTTTGCAAGATAAATATCACCGAAATTATTGGAGCAAAGAGGTGCAAAAATATATAAACCCTAATTAGTAATTTTAAATTATGAATTATTTTGAATTAGGTAAAAAAAATATTTGGCTTCCCTACACCCCGATGCTAAATCACTTACCTCAGCTTGAAGCAATAAAAACCAAAGGTACCAAAATTTATTTAAAAAATGGACAAAAATTAATTGACGGAATTGCTTCTTGGTGGGCGGTTTGTCATGGTTATAACCATCCTTATGTAATTAAAAAAATTAATGAACAGTTAAAAATAATGCCCCATTTAATGCTAGCAGGATTTGCTAATGAGGCTACTTATAAACTGGCTTATCGCTTAGCTAATTTTTGCGAAATGGATAAGGTATTTTTTTCCGACTCCGGCTCAACTGCCGTAGAAGTTGCCATGAAAATTGCATGGCAATATTTCATAAATTCTGGATATAGTTCTAAGAAAAAATTTATTTCATTCAAAAATTCATATCATGGCGACACAACAGGGGCAATGTCTTTGGCGGATTTAAATAGCGGAATGCATCAAAAATTTAGCGGTAATTTATTAGAAAATTTTTGCTTTAAATTACCAAACCAAGATGATGATTTTATTGAATTTGAAAATTTTATTGCAAAAAACCATCCACAAATTGCTGGAATTTTCATTGAACCTTTAGTCCAATGCGCTGGAGGCATGAAGTTTCACAATATCGCAACTTTAGATAGAATTTTTGCAATCGCCAAAAAACACAAAATCATTACTATTTGCGATGAATGCGCTACTGGCTTTTATCGCACTGGCAAAAAATTTGCATTTTTACATACCAAATTTAAACCCGATATTTTATTGGTTGGTAAGGCTTTAAGCGCAGGCTATATGGGTTTATCGGCCACATTAACTTCAAATGAAATTTTTGACAAATTTAATCATGAAGATTTAAATAAAGCCTTAATGCACGGCCCGACCTTTATGGGCAACGCCCTTGCCTGCGCTAGCGCCAATGCCTCTCTTGATTTATTTGAAAATATAGATTACGAAAAAAAGGTTAAAATTATTTCCGATTTTTTTGCTAAAAATTTACCAAAATTTAAGAAATTTAAAAAAGTACTTGAGGTCAGATATATCGGCGCCATCGCCGTAATTGAAATTGATACTAACTGGGAAGAAATTAAAAAAATGCGATTGAGTTTTATTGAAAAAAATGTGTTTTTACGCCCATTTGGCAATGTAATTTATATGATGCCATCCTTTAATATTTCAATTGCCGAGTTAAAAAATATTTTCTCGGCAATTGAAAAAGTTTTAAAAGAAATTAATTAATTTTATTTCTAATTTTTAAAACCAAATGTTATAAATTATAATTTTAAAATTAACCTACTTGCCTACCACGACCAGGACGAGCAACTACTCTTTCACTATTTATATCTGGAGCACCCAGAACTTGATCTCGTGCTGATCTTAATGAAAAAACCTCTGAAGGGCTTGAAGAACGTGTTTGTGCACCTTGCTCTACTGAATTTCTTGAAGTATCTTGGTTAGGTGATGCTGGATTTTCTCCATTACCACCCGAACCTTCACTATTATCTCGAGTTCTTAAAATTTTTCTAAGTTTAGATTTTTCATATTTATATAATTATTTGATAATATTAATTGTGAACTCGTAATATTTATTAATTACAAATACATATTATTTACGCTATATTAATATTATTATTAATTGGTTTTTAGTTATATTTACTATTAAAGATAATATTTTTTTAAAAGATACCCCATTTAGCGACGGAGAAAAATTATCATTAACAAGGTAAAAATTTTTTTGCAAAATTAGGTGTGCCATCACCCTCCCCGTTCTGGAGGGTAATGACACCGCTAATTTTGTTAGAGGAAAATTTACCCTCTTTAGCGAGAGGGCTTGCACACCTACATTATTTTTTTGATTAATTTTAGTGAAAATAACTATTTTTAAGAAATAAGGTTCTTTGCAATCGCATGATCTAATTGATTAATTGCAACATCCTCAGCGCCAAATCTATCCCAGATGCAAGAAATTACAGCCAAAAAATCGATTTTATTTTTTACCAATTCTCCACAATTATCTGGATTTATGCCACCAATTCCAACAATTGGCAAATTAAGCATTTCAATTGCCCAATTCAACAATTCAATCGTTGGTTTGCCTCGAGAATTTTTGGTTTTTGACGGAAAAAAAGCACCAAATGAAAGATAGTTTGCGCCCTGCTCTCCAGCTTCCATAGCTAAATGTTTCGAGTCATAGCAACTAGCGCCAATAACAAAATTTTCTGGGGAATTTTGGCGTATTGTAGTAATTTTTTTGTCATCAATTCCAACATGAACCCCATATAAACCTAGCTCAATAGCAATTTCGTAAAAATCATTTATGATTAATGGACAATTATAATCATCGCAAATTTTTTTAATTTCTTTGCAGTAATTTCTTATTATGTCATGATTATAATCTTTGAGTCTAAGCTGAAATACCGCAACTTTGTTGGTTTGCAATGCATTTTTTAGTGATTTAGAAAATTTATTAATTTCAATTTTAGGCGGAGAAATTAAATAAATTTTCGTCATAAAAAACTATTTCTTGCGACGAAAAAATGCTGGAACATTGATGATTTCATCATCAAATTTTTCTTCGGAATTGCCTTCATTTTCTTCGTCAAAGACAGTTCCACCAAAAAATTGCTGACGCTTTTTATCAGCTTCGTTCTTGACATTATGAGTTGACGATTCTTCATGATGTTTTTTTGAATGTTCGTGCTCAATATCAATTTTATGAGATTCGCTAAAAATATTATTTTTAATATGTTTTTCATCATGATGATGGTCATCATCTGAGATTTCTGGCTCAGCTTTTTCTTTGTTCATGAAGCTAAATAAGCTAAAACCAGATTCTTTTCTAGGTCTTTCTCTTTTGCTTGCTCTTGAAACTTTTGAGGCTTTTTGCGGCTTTTCATGCGACTCATGATGATGTTTTGCAGTTTTACGATGATTATTATCATCTTCAGCTTCAATTTCATTTTTATGATGATGTTTTTCATGAGATTTTTCAGCATTTTTAAGAATTTTCGGTGCTTCAATTTCACTAGAAAACTCTTCTTGCTCTTCGCTTTCATCAAAATTTTCTTCGTTAATATTATTAAATAATGAGTTCTTATTATGCTTTTCTTCTTGATAAGGTTTAGCTTTAGCTTCAAAATGATGATCGAAATTTTCTTCACGGACATAAGTTTTTTTTGGCTTGAAATTTTCATCACTAATTTCATCAATTTCGGTTTTTTGAGGCTTGGCGGAAACGCCAGGGTCAAAAAAACTTTTATTAACATTATGATTAATGGCTTCAGGTACTACCGCTCTAAATCTTGATGGCTCATGAACCTCTTTTTTTTGATGATCACGACGAAATTCTTCGCTATCAATTCCAGTGGCTACAACCGAAATTCTAATTCTGCCCTTCATATTTTCATCAAAGGCTGAACCGAAAATTATATTAGCATTTTGATCAACTTCTTTGCGAATTGCATTTACTGCCATATCCGCTTCAAATAAAGTCATATCAGGTCCACCTGTCATATTAACTAAAACTCCTTTGGCACCTTTTATTGAAATATCGTCAAGCAACGGATTAGCAATTGCCGCCTCGCAAGCCAATATTGCTCGATTTTCACCCGTAGCTTCGCCAGTTCCCATCATGGCTTTGCCCATTTTGGTCATGATGGTGCGAATATCGGCGAAATCAAGATTTACCAAACCCGGCATAGTTATTAAATCAGTTACGCCTCTTACGCCAGCATATAAAACATCGTCGGCCATTTTAAAAGCAGACTCAAAAGTGGTGCTTTCATTGGCGATTCTAAAGAGATTTTGATTAGGAATAACGATAAGAGTATCTACATATTTTTTTAATTCTTCAATACCAACTTCAGCGGTTTCCATGCGATACTTGCCTTCAAAATGAAATGGCTTGGTAACAACGCCAACGGTTAATATTTCGCGTTCTCTAGCTAATTTTGCAATTACTGGAGCTGCGCCAGTTCCGGTGCCACCACCCATTCCAGCAGCAATAAAAACCATGTGACAATCTTCAATATATTTAGAAATTTCTTCAATATTTTCTTCGGCAGCAAGCTTACCACGATCAGGAAAGGAGCCAGCTCCGAGACCTTTTGTAGTTTTAACTCCAAGCTGAATTCTGTTTGGAGTAAGTGAATTTGTTAACGCTTGCGAATCAGTATTTGCTGCCACGAATTCAACACCCTCAAGATTAGAGCGAATCATGTTATTTAAAGCATTTCCTCCAGCTCCACCAACTCCAAAAATAATAATTTTTGGTTTCATAATTTCAGGATGAGGTAAATCAAGTTTGATTGGCATATGACTTTTTGTTTTTTTTGATGATTTTGGAGAAACTGAATTGTCGTGATCTTGCATAAATATTTATCTTAGATTGTCGTTGGTAATATTTTTGTTTGAACAAATTAATGTCGATTTTAAAATTTCATCTTCATTATTTATTGCTATAATATTTTTATTCTTATCAATTAAAAGCTCAACAAAATTTAAGATATTTTTTGAAAAAAATTTACTTGCTTCAAAAGGAATTCGACTTGGATAATTTTCATAGCCAAAAATCTTAACTTCATTATATTCGATAATTTGATTAACCTTGGTTAATTCGCAATTTCCGCCATTGGCACTAGCCAAGTCGATAATTATTGAATTTGGCTTCATGTTTTTAACCATTTCCTCGGTAATTAAAATTGGGGCTTTTTTATTTGGAATTAAAGCAGTGGTAATAACGACATCTTGAGTTTTTAAAGTTTCGGCCAATAATTCTTGTTGCTTAATTTTATATTCTTGCGACATTTCTGTGGCATATACTCCATCTGATTTTTCATCAGTTTTGACCTCAATGAATTTGCCACCCAAACTTTGAACTTGCTCTTTGGCTGAAGCTCTAACATCAAAGGCACTTACAATAGCGCCAAGTCTTTTGGCGGTTGCAATGGCTTGAAGACCAGCAACACCTGCGCCAATTATCAAAAATTTTGATGCAGAAATAGTGCCAGCCGAGGTGATCATCATTGGCACTGATTTTGAGGTTTCGTAGACCGCATCAATCACGGCTCTATAACCAGCTAAATTACTTTGCGAAGATAAAACATCCATCGATTGTGCTCTGGAAATTCTTGGCAAAAAATCTAAGGCAAATAAATTTACTGGATAATTTGCAATTTTTTGCACGATATTTTTGTTAAAAACTGGGTTAACAATGGAAATAATACAGGCATTTTCTTTGAGTTTACTATAATCAAATTCAACATTTTGAACACTAATTACCACATCAATTTCCGAAATTACATCATTTATGTTTTTGACAATTTTGGCTCCAGATTTTTCATAATCAGCATTCGAAAAAAATGCTGATTTTCCAGCATCTAACTCGACAAAAACTTCAAAACCAAATTTTTGATATTTTCCAACAATATCAGGAGTTATTGCCACTCGTTTTTCTTGAGAATTTGTATCTTTTAAAGCAAGAATTTTCATGTTTTAATATTTTAAATTGGTGCGTTCGAGAAGACTTGAACTTCCACGGGTGTTACCCCATAACGACCTCAACGTTACGCGTATACCAATTCCGCCACGAACGCAATTTAATTTTTTTTCAATATTCAAAATTATTTAATCAATTTATTGATAAAATAATTTTAATGCAATCAGTATTTTTTATATTTTTACCCGCCAAAATAAATAAATTATTGAGGAAAAAAACACTAGTTTATTAAAGGTTTAATTCGGTTTAGCGCCACAATAAACATTGATAAATCAGGGTTAGGTTCGTTTTTAAGTTCGGCAATAAAATTATCGAATCTTTCAGTTAAAAAAGATGATTTTTTTGAATAATTAGCAAGTAATTCATTTACATTTTTGTAATTTTCTTTAGTGCTAAAAATTGCAATATCTTTTGATAATTTCATTTGATAAGAATATAAATCTTCAAGCACTGTTTTGCTTGACAATTTCTGCCATCTATTGCTTAAATTAATTTTGTTTAACCCACTTCTGAGCCATTTTAGCGAATATCTAGTGCCAACTGCAAAATAAATT
>JALREU010000042.1 GCA_023256705.1 Rickettsiales bacterium | reverse complement strand
AATTCTTTTTAACATTTCCTTGCTAAATCCAGCGCCGTCATCATAAACTTCAATTTTCAAAATATTTTTTTCATTAAAAAAATTAATTTTCATGTTTTTTTTCTTCGCGTTAAAAGCATTATCAAATACATTGTAAATCGCCAAAACAAGGGCTTCATCAAAAATAAAATTCACATTATCTGACAAATCATAACTAACCTCAAAATCATGAAAATTTTTTTCATCTTGCCATTTCTTAATCAAATTTTGTGAAGCAATATTTATACTCTCTACTGGCATTTCTTCTAGGCGAAAAGCCCCGCTACTATTTAGAATTTCCGACAAAATATTTTTACAATTACTAATTTGTTTTTCCATTAATATAATTTCATCGATGATATTTTTGTTTTCCAAAATATGCTCTTTTGATTTTAACGAAAATTTTAGATCCGACAAAATTATCGCAATTGAAGTAAGTGGTGAACCAAGTCGATGCGCCGAATTTGTGGTAAATAAAGCCATTTCTTCAACCTGCTTCAACTTCAATGCTTGCTGTTGCAATTTATGAATTTCACTTTGCCCAAGGCGGATATTTTTAATAATTTTTCCAATAAAAATCATCAATAAAATCGCTAAAATTATGTAATTAATCAACATACCTTGAAGATGAAGACCATAAGAATGATGATGATCATTTTGTAAATTTAAAAAATTTATCTGATAAGAAAATTTAGTTAAAAAAACATAGCTTAAAAAAGTTAAAATCGTAATAAGCCATGAAAATAAAGGCTTTAGAACAATTATTGCTATTATTATTTGCAACAAAAATAACGAAATGAATGGATTAGAAATGCCGTTGGTAAAATATATTAACAAAGAAAAAATCAATACATCAACCACTAACTCCAAAAACAAACTAAAATCAGTAATGGAAGATTTTGAATATCGATAAAAACTAAAAGAAAAACACAAAAATTGTAAAAAAATTGTCGCAAAAATTAGGAAAAAAGGTAAAGAAATTTTAAGAAAAATATCGACAAAAAAAATGGTAAAAATTTCAACCATTATCGCTAAAAACCTAAGAAACAAAAGCTGTTTTAGATTATTTTTATTGGTTGTATAATTAATTTTTTGCCTCTGGGTCATTAATTTTTTTAAGCATTATTGGCAAATTTTTTTAACAATTTTGTGAACAATTGGACTAACAAAATATGCGGTTGGAAAAGCAATTGAAAATCCAAACAAGAAGGATTTTAGCCATTTATGAAAAAAACCATCTATCAAACCTAAATTCAAAAAAGTAAGAGTGCCAGACATAATAAATGCCATAAAAAGCGCCATAAAAAAAGGAAATAAAATTCGCGGATTTTTTAAAAATTTTGACATAAATAAATAATTATCTTAATAATAAATTCAATAAACTATCCTCTTGGATTGTCATTTTCATCAAATGCTTTCAAGCCTTTTAAATAGTCTATACAACCCCTTAAGCCTTGAGTTTCCACCAATGAGATTAATGGATTTTTGGTTTTGTCGGTTAATCGATTTTGTAAAATTTTTAGGCTAAATTTTACAATCATTCTTATGGCTTTTAAAATTGCTAAAAATCTTCCATGAATTTTTTGAGTATAATATAATTTTGACCAGCCAAATTTATGCCAATAAATTTTTTTGGCAGTTTCTAAATTTAAAACTGATGATTTTGCCCCCAAATGAATTAACTTTGTATCTTTTATTATAGCGGTTTTGAAGCCTTTTTTCAAAACTCTTTTACAAATTTCATTATCTTCGCAATATAAAAAAAATCCCTCATCGAAAAAACCAATTTTTCGCATTATCGCCATATTCATAAACATTCCAGCACCAGTTATAAATTTATTTTCATAAAATAAACTTTGTTGGTTTGTAGAAAGTTGCAAAAGATTTTTTGGACATGGACGGACATTTTTTATCTCAGAATTTTCATAATCAGCATTATGAACAATATTGCCTGCCAACGCAATTTCAGGATGACTCTTCAAAATTTCGATGGTTTTTAAAATATCGTCTTTAGTAATTATTGCATCAACATTTAAAACTAAAGCAAAGTCAGTTGTAGCCTTATTTAAAACCATATTATTGGCACGACCAAATCCAATATTTTTAGAATTTTTGATAATCTCAATATCAGGAAAATTTTCTTCAATAATTTTAATGGTATCATCGGAGCTGGAATTATCAACAACCACAATTTTAAATAAATTTTGGTCAATATTTTGCAAAGAACTTTTGATTAATTGCCCACTATTATAAGTGGTAATGGCAATAGTTAAAATTGGATTTGAAGAAATATTTTGTGCCATTTTAGAAATTATTTAAAATAAATTTATTGTTATCAATATTCACTCTTCCACCCGCTTCTTTAGCAATTAAAAAAAATGGATGATATAAATCATTTCCAGCTTTTTGATAAATAATTTGATCGATTCTAGCACTTGCAAAATAAGCTATATCCAAGGTTTTGCAACCAATATTTCTAAACATTAAATTACCTTCAACACCCTGATAATATTCTTGCAACAATCCTAAATTATCACTTGCAGTAATAATTTGCGACTTTTGACTTTTTTGGCGTTTTGAAACGCGAATTCTACGGTTATTAACAAAGGCTCCATAGCCTTTTTCAGAATAATATAACTCGCCACCAATAACCTTAGAAATTGCCAATGAAATAGTTTCGCTTTGACCTTGCAAATTCTTATGAATTAAGGCAACACTTACCGTGAAATCTGGCGATGAGCGGTGAAAATTTTCAATACCATCAATTGCATGGATTAGTAGGCTATATTCAGCATCTTTTTGATTGATAACCTCGGCAGAATCGCTAAAAATAATATTAAAATCATGGCGAAATTTAGCAAAATCATCAATTAAAATTTGTTTAACTCGGTTATAAGAAGAAATTGCAAATTTAGCACAGCTTGCAGGATTTGATTGTAAATTTTCTAACTCCACAAAATCTCTTGAGATGTGAATTGAAGCCTTTTCTATGGCTTTAATTATAATGTTTAAATTGGCAGAAAATCGCATAAGTTTTTAATTTAATTTGTAAATTTGTTATTATAAATTTTTTTAAATTTAATTTCCATTTTTATTTCATCATTATTTTGTTCATGAATTTTAACGAGACTATGAGCCAAAAAATTTTCATTATCTTCAAAATTATAATCGCTTCGATAATGACTGCCTCTACTTTCGGTTCTGGCAATAGCGCTAAAACCAACCGCTAAGGCATTTAAAAGCAAATTTTTTAACTCTAAATAAGCAATTAATTCGTCATTCCAAATCAAATTTTTGCTAATAATTTTATAGTTTTGTAAATTTTTATAAAGCTCTAAATTTCGATTTATTCCCTCTAAAATCAATTCATGATTGCGAAAAACCCCGAGTGTTTTTTCGTTATTTTTTTGTAAATTTTTCTTAATTTCAGCAATTGAAAAACTATTTTTATGGTTTGCATCTTTAGCAAAAATATTGTTAAATTCTTGCAATTCTTTTGAGTTATTTAATTGAATATTATCATTTAATTTTAGTTGCCTTGCCTGTAAAACCGCACTTTCCCCCGCAATTTTTCCAAAAACAATTAAATCAAGTAGCGAATTACAACCCAAACGATTGGCGCCATGCACAGAATGACAAGCCACCTCACCAACTGCCATCAAACCCTGACTCACTACGCAATCCACTCCAGCTGGCACTCCTCCCATGGTATAATGAGCGCTTGGAGCAATTGGGATTAAATCTTGACGGGCATCTAATTTTAAAAATTTATTAACTAATTCTAGCACTGATGGCAATTTATTTTTCATAGTTGAAGCGCTTAAATGCCTTAAGTCTAGATATAAATAATCACCATTTTCGCCAGCACCATTGCCTTTGGCAATTTCGGTGGCCATTGCCTGCGAAATCAAATCTCGACAAGATAACTCCATCATTTGCGGATCATAATCTTGCATAAATCTTTTATGGTGCTTATTAAGTAAATATCCACCCTCTCCTCGACTGGCTTCGGTAATTAAAAAACCCGAACCATAAATTCCAGTTGGATGGAATTGGACAAATTCCATATCTTGCAATTCAAGTCCTGCCCTTAAAGCTAAAGCGGTGCCATCACCTGTACAAATAGTTGAAGAGGTAGTGTTTTGATAAATCTGGCTAAAACCTCCAGTTGCCAAAATTGTGACTTTGGAAACAAAATTTACCATTTCACCATTATTTAAATCTAATGCCAAACATCCGATACATATATTATTTTGCATGATTAAATCTATCACAAAATAATCGTTAAAAAATTTTACATTATTTTTTAAAGCTTGCTGATAAAGACTATGCAAAATGGTTTGCCCAGTATTATCTTTGGAATAGCAGGCACGATAAGCAAGCCCACCCTTGCCATTATCGGTTCTTTGTCCGCCATAGGCTCTTTGTGCAATTTTATGATTTTCATCTCTGGAAAAAACTACACCGATTTTTTCTAAAAAAATTATGGCGTCATTGGCATTTTTACATAAAATATCTACCGCTTCTTCATCGGCAATTCCAGCTGAACCTTGCATGGTATCAAAGGCATGCCATCGCCAATCATCTTTAGAAACATTGCCAAGGCTTGCATTAATTCCACCTTTGGCAGAAACTGTATGACTATTATTTGGCAAAACTTTGCTAATTACCGCAATATTGTTGTTGCCTTCACTTGCACTTAGAGCCGACATCAAACCTGCACCACCCGCTCCAATAATAATTATATCAAAATACTTGCAACTTATATCTAAAATCATTTAAAAATATAGTATATGTTTTTTAACCTTAAATTTTTTAAAAATTGATAAAAATAATTTTATGCGCTTTTAATGAAGCACAAAATTTGCAAAAATTAATACCAAGTATAATTCAAGAGTTTGAATTAATGCAACGAAAGTTTGAAATAATTTTTTGCCTCGACTGTTCAACCGATAACTCAGTTGAAGTTATAAATAAATTTAAAATTAATTGTCCAATCACAATTTTGCCCATCGAAAATCAAAGAGGTCTTGGCTTGGCTTATAAAAAAGCATTTTTACATGTTATTTTTAATGCTTTAGATGATGATTTAATCATATCCTTTGATGCTGATTGCACCCACAATCCTGAACAACTTAAAGATATGATCAAGATTTTTGAGGAAAAAAATTTAGATTTTATTGTGGCTTCAAGATTTGTAAATTCTAGCTCCATTAGTCATTTTCCAAAATATCGAATTTTAATTAGCAAATGCATTTCATTATTTCTACAATTTTTCTTTCCAATTCGCTCCAATTCTTGTAAAATTCAAGATTACACAAGTGGTTATAGAATTTATAAAAATTCTTGCTTAAAAAAAATTTATGAAAAACTAAATGTAAATTTTATTGCAGAAAAAGATTTTACCTGCCTAATTGAAATTTTAATCAAATTAAAGCAATTTAATATTATAAATAATTTTGCTGAATACCCAATTAAATACGAATATGGTGAAAAAATTGGAGCAAGTAAATTAAGGCTTGGCAAAAATTTAATTAGATTAATTATCTTATTTTTTAAATTAAAAACTAATTCTTTTAAAATAAATTTTAGGAATTAAAATGAAAAAAAATTTTTAGTTTATGAAATACTAAATTTAACAAAATTAACCTATTTTTTTTATTGAAATGTCAGCTATTAGAAGAGTTGTTATCACCGGTATTGGTGCCGTAACCCCATTATCATCAAATGCCGAAGCTAGTTGGAGCAAAATTATCAACAATCAGTCAGGTCTTGGCAATATTACTATATTTGACCCAGCTGAATCTCCATGCAAAATCGCTGGCGAAGTCAAATATGGCAATGAACCAGATCAATTCAATCCAGATCTTTATATTGACCCAAAAGAACAGCGCAAGATGGATCGCTTCATTCATTTTGCCGTAGCGGCCGCCGATCAAGCCATTAAAGATTCAGGCTGGGTTGCCAACACTGATGAAGAAAAATATCGCACAGGAATTATGATGGGTTCTGGCATTGGAGGTCTTCCTGCCATCGAAAAAACTGTTATTCAAATGAAAGAAAAAGGTATCAAAAAAATTACCCCATTCTTTATCCCTCAAAGCCTTATCAATCTTGCTTCTGGGCAAATTTCTATTCGTCATGGATTTATGGGTCCAAATCATGCAGTGGTTACTGCTTGCGCTTCTGGTGCCCACGCTATTGGCGATTCAGCTCGAATGATTCAATTTGGCGATGTTGATGTTATGGTTGCAGGCGGAGCCGAATCAGCTATTTGCGAATCTGGAATTGGCGGATTTGCTGCCCTTCGTGCTTTATCAACTAATTTTAACGAACAACCAACCAAAGGCTCTAGACCATTCGATAAAGACCGTGATGGCTTCGTTATGGGCGAAGGAGCAGGTGTTATCGTCCTTGAAGAATTAGAACATGCCAACAAAAGAGGAGCCAAAATTTATGCCGAAATTGTAGGCTATGGCTTATCAGGTGATGCCTATCACATGACTGCCCCAGAATCTACTGGAAGAGGCTCTACCTATGCCATGAAACTAGCTCTTAGCCATGCCAAAATTACTCCTGATAAAATCGATTATATTAATGCTCACGGCACTTCTACTCCTCTTGGCGACGAGATTGAAGTTGGAGCTGTCAAAAAAGTTTTTGGTGATCATGCCTATAAATTGTCAATGTCTTCAACTAAATCAGCAATTGGACATTTGCTTGGAGCCGCTGGAGCTGTTGAGGCTATTTTCTGTGTTCAAGCTCTGCGTGATAATATCGCTCCACCAACTCTTAATCTTGAAAACCCATCAGAGGGTTGCGATATCGATTTAGTTGCCAATCATGCTAAAAAAAGAAAAATTGATTATGCCATGTCTAACTCCTTTGGCTTTGGCGGAACAAATGCTTGTTTGATTCTTAAAAAATATCACCATGAAACATAAAATATTAATCGCCTGCTCCACATTTTCAGTTGTAACATTTCTTTATGTTTTTTTAGCATTTGCAATTGTAGCATATTTTAATGCCCCTAATTCTTATCACCGCGAAGATAAAAGATTTATCATCGAAAGCGGTCTTACTCTTCGCGAAGTTGTCGATAAGCTTCACCAAGAAAAAATTATCAAAAGTCCATCAGCCTTTTTATATATAGGTCAATTAATTAAAGGTGTTGACCCTAAAGTTAGATATGGCGAGTATTTTTTTGAAAAAAATATTTCCTATTACAAGATTCTTCACAAAATGATCCGTGGCAATATCTTTTTTAGAAAAGTTACCATCGCCGAAGGCTTATCTTCTCACTCCGCTTTAAATATCATCGCCAAATCCTCAGGCTTAATTGGCAATCCTCCTGAAAAAATTCGCGAAGGTTCGCTATTGCCAGAAACTTATTTCTATTCATATAACGACACCAAGCAAGGAATGGTTAAAAGAATGCAAGATGCCATGCAAAAAGTCATTGACGAACTCTGGGAAGGTCGTGACAAATCAATTCCTGTAAAAACCAAAGAAGAAGCCATTATCTTAGCTTCAATCGTTGAAAAAGAAACCAGTCTTGAATCGGAACGCGGATTAGTTGCCTCGGTTTTCACTAATCGTTTACGTAAAGGCATTAAATTACAATCCGACCCAACCATTATTTATTCATTTACTCTTGGCGACAAAAAATTAGAAAGACAAATTCGAGTAAGTGATATTCAAAACAACTCTCAATTTAATACCTATCACATTTACGGTCTCCCTCCAGCTCCAATTTGCAATCCCGGACTTGCTTCAATTAAAGCGGTTCTTAATCCGCCATCGAGTGATTATATTTACTTTGTTGCAAGTGGAAGAGGAGATCATATTTTTGCCTCAACTCTTCAAGAGCATAACATAAATGTCGCTAGATATCGTCGCTATATTTATGAAAGAGCGCAACAAATGGCAAAGCCAGAACAAACAACCGAAACCAATGCCAATAATAATATCAGCGAGCAACCAGCCTCAGCCCAGTAATTCTAAAAATTACCGATAATGCTAGATGGAATTTCCAATCAAATTAAGGCTTCCGACCCTGAGCAATCAGTTTGGGTAATGGCTTCGGCTGGCTCAGGAAAAACCAAAGTTTTAACCGATAGAATTTTGCGATTACTTTTAAACGATGTTGACCCAAGTTCAATCTTATGTTTAACTTATACAAAAGTAGCCTCGGTGGAAATGCAAAAAAGGCTAAATCGAGAATTGCAAGAATGGGCAATTTGTGAACCAGAAATTTTACAACAAAAACTCGAAAAATTATTACAAAAAACTCCACATAATTTTCAAATAACTAAAGCCAAAAATTTATTACAAAACTATCTTGATAGTGAATATAAAATTAAAATTCAAACCATTCACAGCTTTTGTCAGTCAATCTTAAAAAATTTTCCCTTCGAAGCAAAAATTCCGATTAATTTTGATTTAATCGACGAAAATAAATCTAAAATTTTATTAAAGAATTGTCAAAATAAAATTTTATCCGATAGCCTATCAAACCACGATTTATCTGCATTAATCGCCAAAATCAATGCCAAGATTTCCGAACAAACATTCGATAAGTTAATATCGAAACTTCTAGAACATTCGCCAAAAATTTATGCCTTAAAAAATCAATTTTTTACAATTGAAAATGCCATTTTTGAAATTTTTAAAAGCTATGGATTTGAAAATTTTAACTCAGATTTTTCACAAATAATTCAACATTATTTTGATAATTTTTTAAACAAAATTGATTTAGAAAAATTACATGAATTTGCTAACAGGGCTCTATCAAGCTCTAAAAAAGATTGTGATTCTGGTTTAAAAATTCAAAAATTTTTAAACCAAATCAATATTGAAAATTTTCAATTTCTCTATTTAGCTTTTTTTACACAAGAAGATACTTATCGCAAATTCACCAAGGATTTTACTGCACATAATCAGGAAAAAATTGATTTTTTTAACAAGGTAATTTTGGAATTCTCAAAAAAATATTATGGCTTAAGCACTTTAATTTCAAGCTCCGAGCTCTTGATTATTGTCGACAAAATCTTGAGTTATTATCAACAAATTAAATTCGCCAATGGCTATTTAGACTATAATGACCTGATTCATCGCACCAATATTATGCTTCAAAATTCTGAGCATCAAGATTGGATTAAATATAAATTAGATTATAGCTTTAATCATCTTTTGGTTGATGAAGCGCAAGACACCAACCCCACACAATGGTCGATTATAAAAGCGATAACAGATGATTTTTTTTCTGGAATTTCTAGTTCACAACAACCTCGAAGTATTTTCATTGTGGGCGATGAAAAGCAGTCAATTATGGGCTTTCAAGGTGCAAATATTTTACAAACTAAAGAATTTCATCAATATTTAAAAAATAAATCCGACAATATTTTACAAGATATTGACCTAAATTTTTCCTTTCGTTCGGGCAAAGCAATTTTGAAATTAGTCGATTTAATTTTTGCCGATAATGCTCGCAAAGAGGCAATTACCAAGGTTCAAACTTATAGCAATCATATTTCATTTCGCCAAAGCAAGGGTTATGTAGAAATCTGGCAAAATGATAAGGTCAAAGAATTTTTATCGGTCAACCAAAAGCCTTCGTTAAAAGATATTCCATTGGATTGGAACCTGAATTTTCAGCCCGAAATGAATGAAAATCACGAAGATATTTTTGCTAAATTCATTGCTCACAAAATTCATCAATGGGTTGAAAATAAAAGATTAATTTCCGATAAAAACCTGCCTGTTCAATATGGCGATATCATGATTTTAGTGCGCAAAAGAAATGATAATTTGATGGAAAAACTCGCCAATTATTTTAACAAATTACAAATCCCGTTTTTAAGCGTTGGCAAAATAAAATTTAGTGAAAATCTTTTGATTCAAGATTTTTTGGCTTTAGCCAGATTTGCCCTACTCCCAAGAGATTGCTACAACCTTGCCTGCCTCGCCAAATCGCCATTTTTTAATTTAAGCGAAAAAGAATTATTTGAATTTTGCCAAATTAAAAATTCACAAAATATTTCTTTATATGAAAGCTTTGAAGGCTCAAAATATCAAAATAATCTTCAAAAAATTCTAGATCTTGCCAAACAAAATAATTGTTACGATTTCTATTTTCAAATTCTAAATGACGAAACTCATCAAGAAAATATTTTCGCCAGATTCGGCAATCAAAGCGAAGAAATCATCAATAATTTTTTATTTATTTGCCAAGATTTTACCAACAACAACAATCATAATTTACAAAATTTCTTGGAATTTTGCGAACAAATCGACCCAGAAATTAGCCTTGATTTAGCCAATGCAAATGCCATAAAAATCACCACCGTTCACTCCTCTAAAGGCTTGCAATCTCCCATTGTTATTATTCCCGATGCCATTTACAATTATTATCAACAAAATGATAATAAGGTAGAAATTTTATGGAACCAAAACTTCCCACTTTGGATTAATAAAGATAGCAACTTAAATCCAAATCTAAAAAATTTAATTGACGATTTTAAGCATAAAAATTACGAAGAA
>JALREU010000041.1 GCA_023256705.1 Rickettsiales bacterium | reverse complement strand
AAATCGGCTAAGCATAAAACCTATGTTAAAGGTTTTATGCTTGACTCTTTTGAAATTGATTTAGAAAATATTATGAATGAATTGCTCTTTTATCAACCGCTAAACAAGCTTCCTTAACCGCTTCATTGTAGGTTGGGTGAGCGTGACAGGTACGGGCAATATCTTCAGCACTTCCGCCAAATTCCATAGCCACAACAATTTCATGAATGGTATTTCCGGCTTCGCGAGCAATGATGTGAGCACCAAGAATTCTATCAGTTTTAGCGCATGCTAGAATCTTAACAAATCCTTGATCATCAAAAGTGGCTCTTGCTCTGGAGTTGGCCATCATCTGGAATTTTCCAACCTTATATTCGATATTTTGTGATTTTAATTCAGCTTCAGTTTTACCGACGCTTGCCACTTCAGGATAAGTATAAATTACATTTGGAATAACATCGTAATTCACATGTCCAGCCTGATTTGCAATAATTTCAGCAACCGCAACTCCCTCATCTTCAGCTTTATGGGCAAGCATCGGACCAGTTGTGACATCGCCAATTACATAGATGTTATCAATATTTGTTTTTAAATGATGATTCTCAATAAAACCACGATTATTAACCTTAACGCCAATATTTTCAAGACCAAGATTATCGGTATTTGGCTTACGACCAATAGCAACCAAAACTACATCGGCTTCTAATTTTTCTTTTTTTTCACCATTGACAGACTCAATCTCCACGATTGCGGAATTTTTTTGCTTTGTAACCGATACCACCTTGGTAGATAAACGGAATTTCATTCCTTGCTTTTCTAAAATTCGCTGGAAATTTTTAGATATTTCTTCATCCATAGCAGGGGTTATGCGATCAAGATATTCAACAACCTCAATTTCGGCTCCAAATCTGCCCCAAACCGAACCCAACTCTAAACCAATAACACCAGCACCAATTATAATCATTTTTTGTGGAACTTTTTGAAGTTCTAAGGCGCCAGTTGAAGAAATGATAATTTTTTCATCAAGCTCAACATTTGGAAGTTTGGCAACTTCTGAACCTGTGGCAATAACAAAATTTTTGGCAGAAATAATTTCTTTGGAACCATCTGATTTTAATACTTCAATTTGATTTTTATTAATAAATTTAGCATGTCCATTTATATGCGAAACTTTATTTTTTTTAAATAAACCACTAATTCCGGTTGTTAGTCCTGTAATAATTTCGTTCTTATTTTGAATAAGTTTATTAACATCAATTTTTGGTTTAGAAACATTAATTCCCAATTTTTCGAATTGATGATTAGCATCATGATATTTATGGGAAATTTCTAACATTGCCTTTGACGGAATACAGCCAACATTTAGACAAGTTCCGCCAAGATTTTTTTGCTTTTCTACGCACAAGGTTTTTAATCCAAGTTGGGAAGCTCTAATCGAAGCAACATATCCACCCGGACCGCCGCCAATAACAACTACATCAAAATTATTTTCTGTCATAAGATTTAAAAATTAATTAATAATCAATAATTGAAACAATATTTAAGCTTCCAATATTTTCTATTGGGGCCACATAAACTGAATTTTTATCAATCCTCTTTACAATTCCAACCAGTAAACCAGGCGGAATAACATCGCCGTCGCTTGAAGTAAATATTTTATCGCCCAAATTAATTTGATGATTTTTTGGTAAATATAAAATTTCCATTAAACCACTATTATTACCTGATATAATGCCTCTATTTCTGGTGCGAGAAGCAATAATTGGAATTCGCGAATTCGAATCTGTTAGCAATAATATTCTAGATTTATCGCCAAAAACTTCGGCAACTCTACCGATTACTGCACGGTCGCCAGTCACAATTTGTCCTTCTCTAATTCCTCTATCTTGACCAGAGTCGATAAGTATTTTATTGTCAAAAATTTTGTTTGAAATGCCAATAATGCGAGCTATTTTATAGTTTTCGGTTTTTGATTTAACAAAATTTAAAGCATTTCTTAACTCTTTATTTTCTTGATGAATGCCCAGTGAGCTAATGTAGTAATTTTGCAATTTTAACAGTTCGCTTTTGAGTTTTTCATTTTCTTTTTTTGCCAAAACCAACTGGTTAAAATTTACTACTAAATCAAAAGAGGTATTGATAGGGAAGGATATTATTGAAACAATCGGTGAAGAAATATTAATAAAAACTTCATTGATTTTATTGGTATATTCTTTATTTACTTTGGAGGTGATTAATAAAATTATCGACAACAACACAAAAAATATAGTTTCAACCTTACGAAAAATAAGATTGAAACTATGCTTAATAATCAAATTTGATTTAGTATTTTGATCAAAATACATTTTTTATTAAATTAATCTTGACGAAATAATGTAGCCCTAAACATTTTAGTATTTTCAAGAACCTTACCACAACCATTAACTACGCATAATAATGGGTCTTCGGCAACAAATACTGGTAAACCAGTGGCTTGTCTGATAACATGATCAAGATTTTTTAATAATGCTCCGCCACCAGATAACACAATTCCTCTTTCTACAATATCAGATGAAAGTTCAGGTGGAGTGCATTCTAAAGCTACCTTAATTGCATCAACTATTTGTTCAACTGGCTCCATCAAACTTTCAGCAATTTGTCTTTCAGTAAGAATCATTTCTTTTGGAATACCATTGGATAAATCTCTACCTTTTACTTCAATGACCAAGCCATCTCCTTGCTCAGGAGGGCAGGCGGCACCAATCGTTTTTTTAATTCTTTCAGCAGTAGATTCGCCGATTAATAAATTTTGATATCTTCTTATATATGAAATAATTGCTTCATCCATTTTATCACCACCAACTCTAACAGAACGAGAATAAACTATACCTCCCAGTGACAAAATGCCAACTTCTGTGGTTCCACCACCAATATCAACAATCATTGAACCTGTAGGTTCGGTTACAGGTAAATTTGCACCAATTGCGGCGGCCATAGGTTCTTCAATCAAATATACTTCATTAGCGCCAGCTCCTTCGGCGGCATCCTGAATAGCTCTTCTTTCAACGGGAGTAGATCCAGATGGAACGCAAATAATTACTTGAGGCCCTAACCAACTTTTAGTTTGATTAACTTCTCTAATAAAATGCTTAATCATTTCGGCAGCGACTTTAAAATCAGCAATAACACCATCTTTAAGGGGGCGAATTGCTTCGATTTTAGCTGGAGTTCTTCCAAGCATTCTTTTGGCAGTATTACCAAATGCACAAGTGATAGCTTTTCCTGATTCGTTTAAAACTGCGACTACAGATGGCTCATTCAACACCACGCCTTGACCACGAACATAAACCAAGGTATTGGCCGTTCCTAAATCTATGGCAATATCTTTTGAAGTAAATGAAAAAAGTTTTGGAAACATATTTCTCCTAATTATTATTTTAATTTTTGTAAACAATTTATATAGGCAACTGCTGAAGCCACTAATACATTTGTATCAGCTCCTGTTGCCGAATATATTCTATTATTATAATTTAAACGAACCAGAACATTAGCGATAGCATCAGTGCCTTCAGTTACCGCCTCTACTTTATAGAGCTCAAGCCGAGCGCTATTTGGGATAATTTCATTAATTGCTAAAAAAATTGCATCAACCGGTCCATCCTTAGATATAAATTTAGAGGTTTTAATATTGCTGTCAATTCTTATTTTTATGAATATTTCAGCATTTCTATTATTTCCACAATTTACATCAAGTTCTAATAATTGATAATTTGATTGATTCTCAACAATGGAGCCGTCAATCAAAGATACCAAATCATCATCTGTGATTTCTTTTTTCTTATCTGCAAGAATTTTAAATTTTGCAAAGGCTTCGTTAACTGCTTGTTCGGTTAAGTCATATCCAAGTTCTTGAATTCTGTTTTTAAAAGCTGATCGTCCTGAAAGTTTACCCAAGGACAGGGTGGCTTTTTCAATACCAACTGATTGAGGAGTCATAATTTCGTAGGTTTCACGATTTTTTAACATTCCATCTTGATGAATTCCTGATTCATGTGCAAAGGCGTTTTTTCCAACAATTGCTTTATTAGGCTGAATTACAAAGCCGGTTATGTTTGAAACCAACTTCGACACCCTTGAAATCATTGTAGTATCTATGTTGCAATCAAAATTATATATATCATTTCTGGTTTTTATAGCCATAACAATTTCTTCCAGTGCAGCGTTTCCGGCTCTTTCACCAATACCATTTATGGTGCACTCAATTTGTCTTGCTCCAGCCTGTAAAGCTGATAAGGAATTTGCTACTGCCAAACCAAGATCATTGTGACAATGGGCTGAAATTATGGCCTTGTCGATATTTACGACATTATTTAAAATTTGTTTTATCAAATTAGCATATTCATCAAAAGTTGTATAGCCAACCGTGTCTGGAATATTGATAACGCTAGCTCCAGCATTTATGGCAACTTCAATTGCTTTGAATAAAAAATCTTTTTGTGATCGAGTCGCATCCTCTGGCGACCAATCAACTTCATCACAGTTATTTTTTGCAAAACTCACACTATCTTTAATCGCCTCAAGAACTTGCTCTTTGGACATTTTTAATTTATACTCCATATGAATTGGCGAGGTGGCAATAAAGGTGTGAATCCGCGATCTTTTTGCATCTTTAAGGGCTTTGGCGGTAATTTCAATATCATTTTTTTTAGCTCTAGCTAAACCACAAATAGTTGAGTTTTTTATAGCCTTGGCAATTCGATTAACCGCATTAAAATCTCCCTGCGAAGCGCTTGGAAAGCCTGCTTCAATTATATCAACACCCATTCTTTCAAGATTTTTGGCAATTAATAATTTTTCTTCAATATTCATTGTTGCCCCTGGAGCCTGCTCCCCGTCTCGCAAAGTAGTATCAAAGATGAATATTTTTTGCTTAGTCATTGAATTTAAAAATTAAATAATTTAATGTTCGAGTCATATTAATTATAGTAATACAAAACTCAAAATCAATTCAAAATTTACAAATGTCGAAAAAAATTTTTAATGAAATAGATTTAATTTCTCCTGCTACTCCATTAACTTTTGAAGATAATAAATTAATAAAAATATTTCTTAATAATCATTCTTTAAAGTTTAATTATTTTAATGAGGATTGTGTTTCCTTAATAGAATATAATGATAATTTTTTTTCTTCAATAGATGTTAGCAAAAGATTTGATAATTTAATTTCCTCCGCCACAAACCCAAATTCAAAAATATTATGGTGCAATAGGGGAGGTTATGGAAGCGCTGATTTACTGCCTTTTTTGGCAAATTATCCAAAAGAAAGAATTCCAAAAAAAACATTAATTGGTTTTAGCGATATTACATCAATTGCAACTTTTATGCAAAAAAACTGGGGTTGGGATATTATTTGTGCACCCATGTTGTATCAGGTTGTTCATCAAAAAGTAAGCAATGAGTCGGTGCATAAAATTTTAAATTTAATTTTACAAAAAAATCAAGTTTTACGATATAATTTAAATTTACTCAAGGGTCATCCAACCGAGATAAAATCTGAGTTAGTTGGGGGTTGTCTAAGTGTTTTATCGGCAAATATTGGAACCAAATACCAAATTAATTGGCATAATAAAATTTTATTTTTAGAAGATGAAGGTGAGGATGGGGAGAGGCTTGATAGGTTTTTAACACAAATTGCTTTTATGATTAACGAAAATAAACCAAAACCCCGAGCAATAATTTTGGGAAATTTTTTAGCTAAAAATGATTTTGGTAGCCCAAAATCTGAAAAAATTGAGCTGGCCATAAAAATGTTTCTAAAAAAAATAAATTACCCAATTGCAATTTACCAAGACCAGAAGGCAATATTAGGTCATTCATATCATCAAGAACCTCTTGGACTCGGCATTAAAACTCTAATTTCAAAGGATAACCAAATTCAACAAAAAATTAATTTGAATATTTTATCTTAAATTACTAAAATAAATAAAAAAATTTTAAACCTTATTTAATTTTAAAGTGACTGCAAATACTCAAACTAAAAATATGACCATTAATTTTGGTCCACAACATCCCGCTGCACACGGTGTTTTAAGACTCATTCTTGAAATGGATGGAGAAGTCATTACTCGAGCAGATCCTCATATTGGTCTTCTTCACCGCGGAACTGAAAAATTGATAGAATATAAAACATATTTGCAAGCTGTTCCTTATTTTGACAGATTAGATTATGTTTCTCCGATGTGTCAGGAGCATGCTTACGCATTGGCCGTAGAAAAATTATTGCAATGCAAAATCCCATTAAGAGCGCAATATATTCGAGTGATGTTTTCAGAAATTACTAGAATTTTAAATCACATTATGGCAATAACAACACAAGCCCTCGATGTTGGAGCAATGACACCATTACTCTGGATGTTTGAAGAAAGAGAAATTATGATGGGTTTTTATGAAAAAGTTTCTGGCTCCAGAATGCACTCGGCATATATCAGACCCGGTGGAGTTCATCAAGATTTACCTGCGGGATTGCTTGAAGAAATCGCAAAATTTATCAAGGATTTTCCAAAGAAAATTGATGATATGGAAAATCTTTTAACCGAAAATAGAATTTTCAAACAAAGATTGGTTGCAGTAGGTGTAGTCTCTAAACAGCAAGCACTTGATTGGGGATTTTCTGGTCCAATGATTCGTGGATCTGGCTTAGCTTGGGATTTGAGAAAAAGCCAACCTTATGAAGTTTATGGAGATTTAGATTTCGATATTCCAATTGGTGTAAATGGCGATTCTTACGATCGCTATTTAATTCGAGTTCAAGAAATGAGAGAATCAGTTAAAATAATTAAACAATGTATTGAAAAAATTCCATCTGGCGAAATTTCAACTGATGACAAAAAAATTTCTCCTCCAAAAAGAGCGGATATGAAAACCTCAATGGAAAGCCTAATTAATCATTTTAAACTTTACACCGAAGGTTATCATGTTAATGCTGGAGAAGCATATGGTTGCGTTGAGGCTCCAAAAGGAGAGTTTGGCGTTTACATAATTTCTGATGGCTCAAATAAACCACATCGTTGCCGAGTTAGAGCTCCGGGATTCGCTCATTTACAAGGTTTGGAATTTATGGCGAAGGGTCATTTACTGGCGGATGTCGTAACAATTATTTCCACCCAAGATATTGTTTTTGGAGAAATTGATAGATAAGGTTTGACAATATCAAAATAATAATTAAAATTTTTAAACCATTACAAACTTGAGCTTTTAAATAATTTTAATCTTCGAAAGTTTGGATGTAAAAATTAAGCACAAAATATCAAAATAATTTTTTATAAGATGAAAATTTATAATTCAATAAAGTCAGCTAAAAAAAGAGACAAAAACTGTAAAGTAGTTCGCAGAAAAGGACGCCTTTATGTTATTAACAAAGTAAATCCTCGCTTTAAAGCTCGTCAAGGCTAATTTGATTTCAAGATGATTGATTTCAAAAATGCCGATTTCACCAAAATTCTAAGACTTGGCACTAGATCTAGCAGACTGGCTCTAGCCCAAGTAGCAGAAATCCATATTTTGCTTGCAGATAATTTCCCGAATTTAAAAATCGAAATCGTCCCAATCCAAACATCTGGCGACAAAATTCTTGATAAAAAACTTGCTGATATTGGTGGCAAAGGTCTATTTGTTAAGGAGCTTGAAGAGGCTCTTCTTAACAATAAGATCGATATTGCAGTTCATTCCGCCAAAGATGTTCCGCCATTTATTGATGAAAAAACAAAAATCGGCGCCTTTTCTAAAAGAATTAATCCAAATGATTGTTTTATATCAAAAAAATATTCGGGCATAGATAAACTTCCAAAAAATTCTACAATCGGTACCTCGTCGCCTAGAAGACAAGCGTTTTTAGCTAAATTAAGACCAGACTTAAAATTCATTAATTTGCGCGGAAATGTCGATACTCGCTTGCGAAAAATCGCTGAAGATGAAATTGATGCCACAATTATGGCGGTAGCGGGGTTGGTTCGCCTTGGAAAAGAAAATTCGATAAATCATATTTTTACCACAAATGAAATTATTCCTTCGGTTGGACAAGGCGCTTTAGCCCTTCAAATTCGCAATGAAAATAATGCGATTGCCAAGATTTGTAACAAAATTAACGATGAAAATACTGAAACCGCAATATCTTGCGAAAGATCATTTTTACAGGAACTTGGGGCTTCTTGTCATACTCCAGTTGGCGTTTATGCCGAGATTTTAGATGGCAAAATTAATCTAAAAACCGCAATTATTGATTTTAATGGATCAGAAATTTTTGAATTTAATATTTCTGGCAAAGCCAATCTAAAAACCGCCATTGAAATTGGCAAAAAAGCTGGCGAGGAAACTAAAATTAAAGCATATAATTTGCTTAAAAAAATTTTAATCTAATTAAAAGCAACACCATGAGCCTAATAACAGAATTTTTAACAAATAATAATTTTGACTATTTTGTTTTACCTAATTCTGACGAATTTTTCTCAGAATATGTTGCGCAAAATCAAAAAAGAATTCAGGAAATATCAGGCTTTACCGGATCTAATGCCACCATAATTTTTACCAAGAAAAAACACTATTTCTTTACTGATGGACGCTATTTATTACAAGCAAAAAATCAAATCGATTTATCAAAATATGAAATCATCAACATCGCTGATATTTCGGTGATTTCATGGCTTAAAAATAATTTGAAATTCAATTCAAATTTAGCAATTGACCCAAGATTAACTAGTAAAAAATTTATAGAAGAATGTGAAAAATTCATTCCAAAAATTACTTTTTTGCAAGAAAATCCAATTAAAATTAAAGACCAAAATTCGACCAAAAAAGATAAAATAATTTTTAAAATCCCAGACCATATTTCTGGCGAATCTTTTGCATCAAAAAGAAATCGAATTATTTCACAAATACAATATGATGGCATATTCATTTCAAAGCCTGAAAACCTAAATTGGCTCCTCAATATCAGGGGCAATGACATAAATTATACACCAATTTTTTTAGCTCATAGCGTCTTGTTAAAAAATGGAAAATTAATTATATTTTCTAATATCAATCTCTTTGAAAATTTTGTAATTCCAGAAGATGTTGAAATAGTTGAAATTGAAAATATAAAATCAAATTTGAATAATTATTTGCCAAAAAAATCAACATTACAAACCGATTTCGCTACCACAAACTTCTGGATCTATGAGTTATTTGAAAATCAACAAATTAAACTTATCGATAATCAATGCCCAATTGAATTAACCAAGGCTGTAAAAAATAAAATTGAAATTGAAGGTGCCATCAAATCACATAATCAAGATGCCGTGGCAATGATTAAATTTCTATATTGGTTAAATCATTCAGTAAATAATAACTCATATTTATCGGAATTTAATGTTGCAGAAAAATTATTGGAATTTAGAAAACAATCAAAAGATTTTCAATATCCAAGCTTTGATACCATAGCTGGATTTGCCGGCAACGGAGCTATAATACATTACAAAGCAACAGAATCAAACAACCAAGAAATTACCCAAAACAATCTATTGCTAATTGATTCTGGAGGGCAATATTTAGGTGATGATTTTATGGGAACAACCGATATAACAAGAACGATATGCATAGGTAAGCCAAGCGATGATATGATTGAAGATTATACGAGAGTTTTAAAGGGTCATATAAATTTAGCACGAACTAAATTTCCAAATGGCACCACTGGAGCCAATCTAGATACTATTGCAAGATTTCATTTGTGGAATGATGCAAAGGATTACGAACATGGAACTGGTCACGGGGTAGGGGCTTTTGCATCAGTGCATGAAGGACCTTTTTCTATTAGTCGAAAATCACAATTTCCAATCAAGGAAAATGTAATTTTATCTAATGAACCGGGTTATTATAAGGCTAATGAATACGGTATCAGACTTGAGAATTTAATGGTTTCACAAAAATATAATGACAAAATGATGGAGTTTAAAATATTATCATTAGTTCCTTTTGAATTGAAGATGATAAATTTTAAAATGCTTACCTATCCAGAAAAAAAATGGCTGGGTGAATATCATCAAAAAATAATTTTTGAGATTGGCGAATTGCTTGAATACACTGTATTTAACTGGCTTTGCAACAATTACAGCTACAAAGAAATTATTTAGTTTTAATTTATAAAAAATTTTGTAAGAAAAAACTTGCAATATATTTTTTGGTGTGGAAAATATATGAACACTTTTTTAAAACTATATTTATATTTTGTAGATATATAAATTTTTAAAATAACTAAATTCAAACTTAATTGAATTTACAAAATCGTTAATATTTGGTTAGATAAATTCTAATAAATTAATTTATAAAACAATATAATACTATGTCAAAACAAACATTTCAGCGTAATAAACCGCATGTTAATATCGGAACTATTGGTCACGTAGATCATGGTAAAACTACTTTAACTGCTGCCATTACAACTTATCTTTCTAAAAAAGGCTTGGCAGAAAAAAAAGCTTATGATCAAATTGATGCCGCTCCTGAAGAAAAGGAAAGAGGTATCACTATTAACACTGCTCACGTTGAATATGAAACTTCTGCTCGTCACTATGCTCACGTAGATTGTCCAGGTCACGCTGAT
>JALREU010000040.1:2088-10826 GCA_023256705.1 Rickettsiales bacterium | reverse complement strand
AGTAACACCGGCACCTGCAACACCTACTCCGGAAGCAGGAGCGACCCCGGCACCTGCAACACCTGAAGTTTCTTTAAGTTATGAAGATACAGTAAAAAAATTACAAAATTTACAAAATAGAATTCCAGAAAGATTTGTGGTCAGTAATTTATTGCTTGAAATGGCAAAAAACAATAAAAAATTTTATTAAATGCGCATAATTGGCATTGATCCGGGGCTTACTAAAACTGGAATTGGTATAATTGATGTAAAAAATAATTCAATTAACTATGTTTTTTCAACTACCCTTCATAGCTCGCCAGATCATGATATGGCGGTGCGTTTAAAATCATTTCACGATTCGCTTTTACAAATAATTCAACTTTATAAACCTAATATTGCTTCGATTGAAGAAACTTTTGTCAATAAAAATCCATTGTCATCTTTAAAGCTTGGTCATGCTCGTGGCGCAATTATTCTTACTCTTGGTTTATGTAATATTGAGGTAAATGAATATTCGGCAACTTCGGTAAAAAAAACTATTGTTGGAGTAGGGCGTGCAGAAAAACATCAGATTCAAGCCATGATTAAAATTTTAATGCCAAAAGCTAATTTCAAAAGCGAAGATGAAGCCGACGCATTGGCAATTGCACTTTGCCATCATCACAATAGCGGAATGCTAAAATTTAAGGCAAAAAATTAAATCCCAGCATTGATGCAATCATGAATATGAATTATTCCTAAAATTTCTTGATCCTTAGCGACAAAAATACTGGTGATTGCTTTGCTTTTCATGATTGAAATGGCGTCGCTTGCTAAAGAATGTTGCGATATGGTAATTGGATTTTTAGTCATAATTTCTTGAGCTGAAAGTTCAAGGAAATTATTGCAAATATGGCGTCTTAAATCGCCATCGGTAATAATTCCAACTATTTTATTATTATTATCTAAAACCGCAGTGCAACCCAGATGTTTTGAGGTCATTTCAAATAAAATTTCGGGAATTTTATGATTAATTTTACAAGTAGGTAGTAAATCATTTTTGCGCATAATGTCGCTAACTTTAATGAAGGCTGATCCAAGCTTGCCTCCGGGGTGATAAGTTGCAAAATTTTCAGCAGAAAATTGCCGTGCCTCAAGCAAACTTACGGTAATGCAATCGCCAAGAACCAGCATCATTGTGGTTGAAGTTATCGGAGCATTTACCTTATTAGCTTCAGAAATTGCAGGCAAGGTGAGGGCGATGGTGCTAGAATTGGCAAGCTCCGAGCCGAATTTACGGCTGATACCAATAATTGGAATTTGAAATCTTTGACAATAAAAAATAATGTCGCGAAGCTCTTTAGTTTCACCTGAATTGGAAAGTAAAATTACAACATCGTTTTTTTCAATCATGCCAAGATCGCCATGGCTTGCTTCGGCTGGGTGTACAAAAAAAGATGGCGTCCCTGTTGAAGCCAAGCTGGCTGAAATTTTTTTGGCGATATGTCCAGACTTACCCATTCCGCTTAAAATTACTTTACCCTTGCAAGCTAAAATTAATTCCACAGCTTGAATATATTTTTCATCAAGAAAGTCGCGTAATGCTTGAATTGCCTGAATTTGCGTAGAAAGCGTGTTGTTTGCAGAAATTAAATGAGGATTGGATGAATTCATAAATTAAATTTTATTTGAGTTTCAATTATCGCTATTATATTCTAGATAATATTTTATTTAAACCAATATTTTTTTAATAATGGAATCAAATTCACAAGAAATTTTGCAAGAATTTATCGATGCCAAAGCAATTTTGCAAGGGCATTTTATTTTATCTTCTGGTCTACACTCAGATACCTACATGCAATGTGCTAGGGTGTTGATGAGCCCAAATCGAGCCGAAAAACTATGTCAAATTCTAGCGCAAAAAATAATTCAAAAGCTTGGCAATAATTTTGCTGATATAGTGCTTTCACCTGCTATGGGTGGTGTGGTGGTTGGTTATGAATTGGCTCGTCAATTAAATTTAAATTCTATTTTTTGTGAAAGAGTGAATGGAAGCTTTGAATTGCGAAGAGGATTTGAAATTTTAAAAAAATCTAGAATTTTGGTAGTTGAAGATGTTATAACCACAGGCAAATCGTCGCTTGAAACCTTCAAAATTGCCGAACAATATGGCGCCAAAATTGTGGCGGAAGCTTGCTTAGTTGATAGAAGTAATGATGAAAATTTAAGTGAAAAATTGCAGGTGCCAGTTATATCCTTGCTTAAAATTCAGGTTAATAGCTTTGATGAAAATAACATTCCTTTGCATTTAAAAAATATTCCCGCCATCAAACCCGGTTCAAGATTTATCAAAAATTAAATTTAAATATGGTCGGATTGTAAATTTGTCAATGTTAATTTTCAACTATTTTTTAGTATAAAATATGAAAAGCTGTCATGAAGTGCTAGAAAGGAGGCATTTATAATGTTGTTAGAAACGCCGATTGTGCTAAATTTGTTGTTGTCTGCGTCAATTGATTCGATTTGGACTCTGGTGATGGCTTCGGTTCCATCTGATGGGCTTAAAATTCGAACTTTGTAATCGGTTAGCTCTAATTTAGACAATTCAGGATAAAACTTTTCAAGTCCAGAACGAAGGGCATTATCAATTGCATTAACCGGACCATTACCACTTCCTGTTGCACTAAATGAGTTTGCACCGCGCCTGTTGCAAGAATAATTGGAATTCCAATTTTTGTTGCTGAAATTTTTTCATCAGTTAAAATAATATGCTTAGCTCCTTCTCTAACTGCTATTTCTGCTTCAGCTTGAATTTTAATTTGATTATTTTTGTCTAGAAAGCGTTGGTCGATAACTTTGAAACTTATCAATTCAAAATAATTAGGCACAATTGATAAGGTTTTTTTGGCAAGAATTTCAAAGCTGGCATCGGCTGAGTCATAAGAATAGCCTTTTGCCTCTTGTTCTTTGACAATATTTACTAAATCAGCAATTTTTTGATTATAATCCTCGTCATCTTTGATTAAATTAATTGATTTTAATCTTGAAATTATATTCGATTTTCCAGCTTGGTTTGATACTAAAATCATGCGTTGGTTTCCAATTAATTCTGGATCAATATGTTCGTAGGATTTGGCATTTTTAGCAACTGCCGAAACATGCAAACCACCCTTGTGAGCAAAAGCATATTTGCCAACAAAAGGCGCATATTTGTCGGGTTCTTTATTTAAAATATCATTTAAAAAATTTGATAATTTTGTTAGATTCTTAATTTGTGCTTTATTGATGCCAATATCATAATTTAATTTGAGCGATAAAATCGGTATAATTGAGGTAAGGTTGGCATTACCGCATCTTTCGCCAAGGCCGTTGATAGTACCTTGAACCTGCCTAACTCCTGCCTCTACCGCCATAATTGAGTTGGCAACTGCATTGCCTGTGTCGTTATGGCAATGAATGCCTAAATTTTTTCCCGGTATATGTTTTACAACTTCTTGAACTATTGCTTTGATTTCGCTTGGAAGCGTTCCGCCATTGGTATCGCATAAAATTATCCATCGAGCATTGGCTTGATATGCGGTTTTGACTACATCTAAAGCAAATTGCGGATTTGCTTTGAAGCCATCAAAAAAATGTTCGGCATCAAACATTGCGGTTTTCTTTCTGGCGATAATGTGTTTTATGGAATCGGCAATCATTGCCAAATTCTCTTCCAAGGAAATATTTAAGGCATGTTTCAAATGAAAATCCCAGCTTTTACCAACAATGCAAACCGATTTGGTATTGCTGTTGATAAGGCTGTTGAGGGCATTATCATTGCCCGCCGATGAGTTATTTCTTCGGGTCATGCCAAAAGCTACAAATTCTGATTTTGAAGTTTTGGGTAAGTTGGAGAAAAATTCATCATCAGTTGGATTGGCTCCTGGCCAGCCTCCTTCGATATAATCAATGCCAATTTCATCGAGTTTTTTGGCAATTGAAATCTTATCTTGTATAGAAAAATTTACTGAGCTGGTCTGCGCTCCATCTCTGAGGGTTGAATCGTAAATATAAACTCTATTATCCGAAGCCATAATTAATTTAAAAAGATTAATATTCCAATAATTCCAAAAGCTAATGATGCAAGCCAAAATCTAGTGACAACTTTCTGTTCGCTCCAACCTAATTTTTCAAAATGATGATGTATTGGTGCCATTAAAAATACTCTTTTTTTACGAATTTTGTAGGAAGCAACTTGAATTATTACTGATAATGCCTCAATGATAAATAGCGAAGAAATAATTAAAAATATGAATTCTTGTTTACAAATTATCGCCATTAAACCAAGCACTGAGCCGATTCCAAGACTTCCAACATCGCCCATAAAAATTTTAGCTGGTTTTAAATTTAGTAATAAAAAACCTAAAATTGCTCCAATCAAAGCAATACAAAGAAAAATTAATTCACCAGAAAACAAAATTTGCGGAATTTCTAATTGTTTGGCAAGTTCCTTATTTGAGCAGGCATGAATTAATAAAATTAAGCAAATCAAATTTATGATAGCAGGAACTGAAACTAAACCATCAAGCCCGTCGGTAAGATTAACCGCATTTGATGTTCCAACAATCACCATTGTAAAAAATATGATATAAAGGGCCAGTGGCAAATAAAAATAATAATGTGAGCCCAGTGGCAAAAAAATTTGCCCAGTGGCATGAATTGGGTCAATCAAATTAAGCCATAAAAAGGCAATGCCGATTACAAAAAATTGAATTACGATTTTATAGCTTCCTTTAAAACCTTTGGAATTTTTGTAAAAAACTTTTAATAAATCGTCGGTGAGTCCGATTAAAGCAAAGCTAATCATAACTACGCAAACTACTAAAATATAGCGATTAGTGATGTCGATAAAAATTAAAGTAGTAATTAGAGTGGCTAAAATTATGAATATACCGCCCATTGTTGGAGTTTTCTTTTTGTTGAGGACATGGGTTTGTGGACCATCGCTTCGAATTGGTTGAAAAATATTATTGCTATTCATATAGACAATATATTTTTTGAGCGAAAAGAAGGCTATGGCTAGTGATGAAGTAAAGCAAAGCAAAGCTTTAAGCCAGATAGATTGGAAGATAACAAGATTAGTGAGCACTGGTTTTTAAGGTTAATTTTTCGATAAATTTTTCCATTTTAATGCCTCTTGAACCCTTTAAATATAGGATGTCGCCATCATTTACTAAATTTTCAATTGATTCACTGGCGGTTTTTGAGTCTAGGTAAGTGGTGGCGTTATTTAATTTAATTTGATTTTGAGCTTGATGCATTTGTTTTCCAACTAAAATTATATGATGAAAATTTTTATCTTGCACAAATTCAAGTAACTCTTGATGAATTTCTTGAGATTTCTCGCCAAGTTCAAGCATATCGCCAAGAGCGCAAATAATCCGTTTTTTATTAAGAGTTTTGGCAAGATTTAGGCAATTTTCAATACCAGATTTCATTGATAAAATGCTGGCATTGTATGTGTCGTCAATGAGGGTAATTTTTTTGTTATTATGGGTGATGTTTGAAACTTTGCCCCTGCCTTCAGCGCAAGAAAAAGCATTTAAAGCTTTGGCACCAGCCGATAAATTATTGCCAATTAAATCCAAACAAGCGATGGTGATAACGGTATTGCGTGAAATCGCTGGATTTAATGAATTAATGCAAACCTCAATTTCTTGCTTGGCTCCATTTAATTCGATGGTAATTTTTGAATTTAAATCTTCGGTGGTGTTGATATTTTTAATTTGGTAATCGGAATTTTTGTTTTGAGAAAATTTTAAGATATGCGACTCTCTGATTCCAGCTTTTAAAGCTTGAGATTTGATAAATTCATAATGAATATTGTCGTAATTTAAAATTGCAAAACCATTTGGGCAAACCCCTGCAAAAATCTCGGATTTTGCTAGGGCAATTTCTTGTTCATCGGTAAAAAATTCAATATGAACTGGGCCAACATTGGTAATAATGGCAATATGAGGTTGGGCAATTTTTGAAAGATGAATAATTTCGTTTAAGTGATTCATTCCCATCTCGAAAATAGCATATTTGCAATCGGCTTCAAGATTTGCCAAAGAGAGGGGAAGGCCAATATGATTATTTAAATTGCCAAAATTAGCAAAAGTTTTGCCTTGCGATTCAAAAGCCATTCTTAACATTTCTTTGGTGCTTGTTTTGCCAACGCTTCCAGTGATTGCAATGATTTTTGCTTGAGTTCTAAATCGAGAAAATTTGGCTAAATCATTTAAGGCATCATATGAATTTTTAACCAGAATTAAATGTTTGGCTAAATCTGGATTTAAATCTTGAGGAATTTGCTCTGCGATACAATAGCTTGCACCTTGATTTAAAACATCTTTTATAAAATTATGTCCATCATTTACTTCGCCTTTGAGGGCTACAAAAATCGAATTTTTTTGTGCTTTTCTGGAGTCAATAACTACATCAATAGTTGGAAGATTTAAATCAGTTGTTGGTTGGATTAGTTGGTCTTTTAAGGCTAAAGATAGCTCTTTAATGGTCCATAATTGCATATTATTTTTTAAATTCGTTAATAAAATTTTCAATTTCATTTAATTCAAAACGAGCTCCAAATTTTTGGATAATTTTGCTGGCTAAAAAATTAGCAAAATCCGCACAATCCATAAATGATTTGCCGTTTTGGAATTGATATAAAAATGCGCTTGCAAAAATATCGCCAGCTCCTGTAGTGTCAATAACATTTTGCACTAAATAACCTTTGGCTGAAAAAATTTCATTATTGTGAAAAATTGCCGAGCCTTTGGCCCCCAAGGTAAGGGCTAAAATTAATTGTGGATTTAAATCATTAATAAATTTGGTAATTAAAGTTAAATCAGAAGGCTGAATATTGGTAAGTTTGTTAATTTCAGATTCATTTGCAAATAAAATATCCACATCATTTTTAATTAACTCTAAAAAATCTTTTTTATGGCGATCAACGCAGAATCCATCTGATAAACTAAAGGCAATTTTTAATTTTTGTTGTTTGGCTAATTCAATAGCTTTTTTAATGGCCAAAATCGATTCTGGGCGGTCCCATAAATAGCCTTCAATTAATAAAATTTTGCCTTGGGAAAATAATTTTTCGGTAATTAAATTTGGGTCAATTTGAGGAGCGCAACCCAGATAAGTTGCCATCGTTCTTTGTCCATCAGTGCTAACAAAAATAAAAGACGAAGCGGTGTGTTGATTGGGGCTTATAAAGCCATTAAATTTACAATTTTTATTTTCGATTTCATGGATAAATAATTTTCCAGTATTGTCATTGCCGACATTACCAATAAATTCGACATCCAAACCTAAATTTGCAAGATTGGCAATTGAATTACCAACCGAACCGCCTGAACAAAATTTTTCAAATTTTAAATTGATATTTGCTTTAAAAAAATTTTCATCGACAAGACTCATTGAGCCTTTAACTAAATTGTTTTTTGCAAAAAAACTTTCATCGACCTTAACAAAAAAATCAACTATGGCATTTCCAATTCCAATTATTTTATGCATTTTATTTTAATTTAATTTTAAAAAATTTTTTCTTACCAATTGCAAGTTCAAAATCGTTTTTTTCGATGATAAGATGGTTAATATCGCTAACCAAAATATTGTTGATTTTAACTGCCTTGCCTTCAATTAATCTTTTGGCATCAGCCTTGGATTCAGTGGCTTTTATTGCGGTTATGATGTCGATTAATTTTAAGCCATTTTCAGGTAAATCAAAAGTAAATTCTTCAAAGGCATCGGAATTTTTTTGCAAGAAAATTTGTCGAGCCTTATTTAGGCAGTCATTTGCTATATTTTCGCCATGACAAATTTTGGTAGTTTCAAAAGCTAAAATTTCCTTAACTTTATTTAAATCTTGTCCAGATAAATTTGCAAATTGAGCGATTTCATCAAGTGGCAAATCGGTGAATAATTTTAAGAATTTAATAACATCGTCATCATGAGAATTACGGAAAAACTGAAAATATTCAAAGGCTGACAAATCTTCAATGCTTAGCCAAACCGCTCCATTGGCGGTTTTGCCCATTTTCTTTCCATCGCAAGTAGTTAGAAGTGGGGTAGTTAAGCCAAATGCTTCAGGTCGTTTTTGTTGTTCTTCAAAATTTAATTTTCGGATTAATTCAACGCCATTAACAATATTGCCCCATTGATCTGATCCGCCACTTTGCAGGGTGCAATTATGTTTTTTATGCAGATGGTAAAAATCATAAGCTTGCAAAATCATATAATTAAACTCGAGAAAGGACAGGGGTTGTTCGCGGTCAAGTCGTGTTTTGACTGAATCAAAACTAAGCATGCGATTAATGGAGAAGTGTTTACCAATATCGCGAAGAAAATCAATATAATTGAGGTTTTCAAGCCAATCGATATTGTTTAAAATTAAGGCTTTATTGTCAGAAAAATCTAAGAATTTTTCTAAAACTTTTTTTATGCCCAATAAATTTTTAGAAATTTGTTGGTTGTCAAGTATTTTTCTGGCTTCGTCCTTGCCCGACGGGTCGCCTATTTTTGTGGTTGAGCCACCTAATAAAATAATTGGATAATGCCCATGTTTTTGGAGTAATCGCAAAATCATGATTTGAATCAAACTTCCAGCGTGCAGAGTGTTTGCGGTGCAATCAAAGCCGATATAGCAATAAAGTTTTTCGGTTTTGAATTTTTGGTGTAAAAGCTCTAAATCAGTGCATTGCGCCAAATATCCACGGTCAATAAATTCTTGTAAAAAACTAATATTTGTT
>JALREU010000040.1:0-2078 GCA_023256705.1 Rickettsiales bacterium | reverse complement strand
TGTTCTATTAATATTTATTGACATCGTTGGTAAATATTTATTTTAAAAAAACAATTTTAATTAAAAAAAATTATTTTAAAATCTTTTTTTAAAAATAAAATTTACAACATTTTTTAATGAATTTTAAAATTAAATTTAACAAAAATATTTATGAATATTGAAGAAAAGCAAAAGTTGACCTCTGCTTGGTTTAAAAAATTGCGAGATAAAATTTGCTTTGAATTTGAAAAAATTGAACAAGAATTCGACCCAAAATATCCCGGAAAATTTCAGCGAAAAAACTGGAATCGCCACGATAAATCCGCACCTCACAATGATGGCGGATATGGTGAAATATCAATGATGAAGGGCAATGTTTTTGAAAAGGTTGGAGTCAATTTTTCAGAAGTTCATGGCGAGTTCTCAAATGAATTTGGCAAAGAAATACCGGGGGCTGACAAAAATCCAAAATTTTGGGCTTCGGGAATTTCTTTAGTCGCCCATATGAAATCGCCCTTAGTTCCAGCGGTTCACCTTAATACCAGATTTATTTGCACAGAAAAAAATTGGTTTGGCGGTGGAACTGATTTAAATCCAGCAATCGAAAACCCCCAAGACACTATTGATTTTCATGCGTCCTTAAAAAAAGCCTGTGATGAAACTGACCCAACTTACTATGAAAAATACAAAAAATGGTGCGATGAATATTTTTTCATCAAGCATAGAGGGGTTGCAAGGGGAGTTGGCGGAGTTTTTTATGATTATCTTAATACCGATAATTTTGAAAATGATTTTAATTTTACCAAAAATATTGGTTTGGCTTTTTTAGATATTTACCCTAAAATCGTTCGCCGACATATGTCTAAAAAATTTAATGATGAACAAAAACAAATTCAATTGCAAAAACGCGGTCGTTATGTAGAATTTAATTTAGTTTATGATCGTGGCACCAAATTCGGACTTATGACTGACGGCAATGTTGAAGCCATTCTTATGTCGCTTCCGCCTTTGGCAAAGTGGGAATAAAATTTAAATATAAAATTATGGAAAAATTAAATAAACTTTATGAAGGAAAGGCAAAAATTCTATATTCTACCCCAAATTCAAATCAATTAATTCAATATTTTAAAGATGAAGCCACGGCTTTCAATGCTCAAAAAAAAGCTGTTATCGAAAATAAAGGAGTTTTAAATAATTTCTTGTCTGAATTCTTCATGTTGCAAATGGAAAAAAATTCAATTCCAACTCATTTCATTCAAAGACTTAATCAGCGTGAACAACTAATTAAGAAAGCCAATATTTTTGCCCTTGAAGTTATTGTTAGAAATGTTTCAGCTGGGTCATTATCAAAAAAACTTGGCATTGAAGAAGGGGTCAAATTTAGTCATCCAATTTTTGAAATTTGTTATAAAAATGATGCTTTGCAAGATCCTTTAATTAACGATGACTACGCCCTTTATGCTCTTAAAATTTTATCACCGCAACAGCTCAAAATTATTAAAGATCAGGCTTTAAAAATAAATGAAGTGTTGACAAAAATATTTTATGATGTCGGCATAATTTTAGTTGATTTTAAAATAGAATTTGGATTAGATTGCAATGATAATAAAACTATAATCTTGGCTGATGAAATTAGTCCAGATAGCTGTAGATTATGGGATAAAGACACTCTTGAAAAGCTGGACAAAGACCGTTTTCGTCGAGATTTAGGCGGGCTTAGCGAAGCTTATTTAAATGTCGCCAATCGTTTAAAAATATCAATTAATTAATATAAATTATGAAAATTAGAGTGAATATTTCTTTGAAAAAAGCAGTTTTAGACACGCAAGGTAAAGCCATTGAATCCGCTTTAGTAAAAAATTTAGGTTATAATCAAATTAGTAATGTTCGCCAAGGTAAATTTGTTGATCTTGAAATCAAAGCTGATACGGTGGAAGAAGCTACTAAAATAGTCGATGAGATTGCCGATAAATTATTGGTCAATAAAATCATTGAAGACTATAATTTTGAAATTTTGAAAAATTAGACGATGAGCTTCGCTGTTGGCGTCTTTAACCAAGCTGCTACAAGCAGTATCTTTAGGAGAAAGAGGAGTACTA
>JALREU010000003.1 GCA_023256705.1 Rickettsiales bacterium | reverse complement strand
TCAAAATTAGAATTTTTAATTGCCTTTCGATATTTAAAATCCAAACGCAAAGAGGGATTCATTTCCGTTATCGCCATTTTTTCTTTTATTGGTATTATGATTGGGGTTGCAACTTTAATTGTGGTGATGTCGGTAATGAATGGCTTTAGACATGAATTGGTAAGTAGAATGCTTGGCATTAACTCTCATCTTACCCTTTATTCAAAGGCGGGCGGTATCGAAAATTATGAAGACATAATTATAAAATTAAAAAAAATTGATGGCATAAAATATATTAATCCAATTATTGAAAGCCAAGCAATGATTTCAACGGGCTCAAAAAATAATGGTGGTTTAGTTAGAGGGATAAGTGCAAATGATTTGGAATATAAAAAATTAATTTCTGAAAATATCATTGATGGCGATTTAAATAAAATTAATCAAAAAGATTATGTTGCCATTGGCTCTTCACTTGCTCAAGCGCTTAATCTTAGGAGCGAAGATAAATTTAAAATTATTTCCGCGGAAACCAATAATACTATAATTGGGGCAATACCTAGAATCAAAACTTACAAGGTTGGCGCAGTTTTTTCAAGTGGGCTTTATGAATATGACTCAACTACAGTTTTTATGAATTTTGAAATGGCGCAAATCCATTTTCGCCAAAGAAATTCGGCAAGCGCTATTGAGATTTTTTTAAATGACATCCATAAAATCGAAAGTATTAAAAAAACTATTTTTCAAGAAGCTTTGGCTGACGAAAATATTTATTTATCGGATTGGCAATCGTCAAATTCTGGCTTCATTGAAGCTTTAAAAGTAGAAAGAACGGTGATGTTTTTTATTCTTACATTAATTATTTTGGTGGCGGTGTTTAATATTATTTCAAGTATGATTATGCTGGTTAATGACAAAAATAAAAACATCGCTTTGCTTCGAACCATCGGCATGACTAAATATGCAATTTTGCGAATATTTTTGATTTGCGGTTCGTCAATTGGAATTTTTGGAACTTTTTTAGGGCTTGTTATTGGCATTTCTTTTGCTAACAATATCAATAATATCAAGATTTGGTTGGAATCTTTTACCAATACTGATTTATTTAATCCTGCGATTTATTTTTTATCGACTCTGCCTTCAAAAATTTTTATTTCAGATGTAGTTTTGATTTCGGCGATGACTTTAAGCTTATCGTTTTTAGCCACCCTATATCCTGCTTACAAGGCCAGCAAATCCAATCCAAGCGATATTTTAAGATATGAATAATTTAATCAATTTGTAAAAAATATTTACAATTTAATTTTTTAATTGAAAACTTAAAAACAAAAAGAGGTTTTAAATATTTTTTTAAAAGAATTGATTTAAGTGAGAGTTGCATAAAGAGCTGGTGCTATCAAGTGGAATCGAACCACCGACCTCTTCATTACCAATGAAGTGCTCTACCCCTGAGCTATGATAGCAAAATAATTTCTAAATATAATTTTAATTATAAAAATTTTAAAAACTAGTTTAATTTATTATTTATTGGGTTTGAATATTTTAGGCAATAGGTCAGTAAGATAATTATTATTTATCGCCTGATTGCGAAGAGTCGCCTCCACCACCACTGTCACCACCACCTCCACCACCACCGTCACCACCACCGTCACCACCACCACCTTCGCCACCGCTCGATTCACCCTCATTGCCAGCGCTGTCTTTTTTGCCCCCCTTGCCATCTTTCAAGAATTTTTTACCCATACCCTTTGCCTGAATTTGAGTAAATCGAGCCAATCTTTTTTGTGTACTTTTTAAAGCCTCATTTAATTTTTTCATCATTTCAAGATAATTAAATGATTTAACATCAATATTTTCTCCAATCAAATTCGTAGTAATATCAGGAATTTGATCCATCATTTGTGCTAGTGCAAATAAGAATACCGCAGTTTTAATAATTAAAATTAATTTTACATTCAAATCTTCATTAAACAAAGCCTTAACGCCAACCAAACCTACGCCAAAAATTGCAAATGTTGAATTTTTATCAAAATCATTAAATCCTAAAATGCAAGCTGGGGTTGAATTTAGCGGATCGTACATTTCTTTTCTGAGATTTTTACAGGCTTGACTACTAAATAGAGCATTGCCATTTTCGTCAAGACAATGTTTTTCACATATTAACCTTCCATCTTTATAAACAGCTTTGTCAAACATCACATACTCGCTTAAAGAAATGAAAATTGCGATATAGGAAAATAAAATAATTGGCTGAAGTGAAAATGAGGTTAAATGATTTAACCAAGTATCAAAAACAGATTTGGTTCTTTCAAATAATAATAATGGAATAATAATGGGCGAAACAAATACATAAATTATTATAGCAATACAGCTAGCAATAAAAATATGCATTGCCCTTATAACCACTGAAATAAGGCATACAGCAAGGACTAAAATTGCGGTAAAAAATACGATTCCAATTCCTCCCGTAAAGAAAAAGGCAACAATTAACATCATTATTGTTGAACTTGAAAGCCCTGGACCAAAATTTAGATATTGCATAATTTTACAATCTAAAGTATCCCAAATCATTAAATATTTGGCATCAGCTGGATAAGAAACATTTGTTGCAGGAATTAAATTTCCGCTAGAGTTATATAATGCGCCAAAATTACATTTTTCATTGGTTTGATCTTTTGGTTTAATCTTAAAAAATATCTTCGATATCTCTGCTGAGCCACTATATAGACCATCAAAAAATACATCTCGCCATGCGGTGCCATTTACAAAATATATCACTATGGCAATTTTAATTAAATAAACCAAAATTTCTTTTTTGTTTTGAATATCCACATTCATCATCAAAATCTTTACCCCAAAAAAAGTTATTGAAATAATCAAAACACCGCTAATTACAGTTTTTAACCTAGATTGCAAAATTTCAAAATGCGATTTATTATTTACCTTATTTCCTTTTTTAAAAGCTCTGCCATTAATGGTCATATAGCTATCACCAACGCATATATGGTTTTTGTTGCCATAGCTTCCATCCAAACATCTAGAGTGGCCCGCTCGATTGTAAAAAACATTTTCCATAGTCTCTTTAATGCATTGCACAATAGGTGCGGAGAAATGATTTTGAGAAGAGATATAATCAGTTCCATCAAGGGAAACGCCCGTGCCTATACCATTTTGTGAATTGCCAATAAAATCAATACAGGCTCTAGAATAATAGGCCGATAAAGTGCTATAATCAAAACTATAAGTTGAGTTATCTACTGCGGTGCAGTGGGTGTAATATTGGCAATAATTTTTAATTTTTCCAGCGCTTGATTTAAAGCTTGTATCTGAATTTCTAATATCTGATTTACAGCCATTGCCCTCTGGATCGGTTTTACAATCATCCTTACCTGGATTGTATGGTATAAATTTTCCATCTTTAAAAACCCCATCTTTTTCATATTCTGGAAACGGTGTTCCTCCTCCAACTGAAAAATTAAATGGGCAAAAACTTGCAGATTTAGCGCATATCAATCTTCTATTATCTCGATAAAAAGCTTCAAAAACCGAAGTTTGATTGCTTCTAAAATTGCATTTAGTGCCAGCTTTGCAAAAAACCACATCATTTGAGTTAATATTAAGATTTATATGTACATTCAAGGCTTGATTGGTAACCCCAACGGCATTTCCTCCGCCATATTTTTCTAAACAAACATATTTTTTTCTTTTTTCAATGCAGCATGTATAAGCTTTTTTATATGCAATTTTTTGCGAATCTTCTTTGTAGATTGGATTATATTTTTCACAATTGTAGTTTCCTGGTTGCAAGCCTCTTAAATAATATTTTTGGGGTTGACCAGTACTAGGATCGTAGCAAGTTTCATCTGGATTGTTGGTGTAATCTGAAAATTCTTTACCGCCATAAAAATATTCATTTTGATGATCGAAGAAATTATTTTTAACAACTTCGGCGTAGCTTCCTTCTAATTTATCCATTCTTTTTTCAACTGGGTCTGGTTTTAGCCAATCGGATCCACAAACTCTTACTCTATTAAATTCAGCTTTTGCCAATTCATATGGGAAGCCAAGTGCGGTAAGTGCAGTGGTAACCGATGCCAAGGATCCAAATGCAAATGCTCCCAAGCAGGCAGGATTTCCGGGTGCCTTATAGGCTGACATTGCAAGAATTTTAAAGTCGTCAATTGGATTTGGATGTGGCAATGGTTTACGAACGCCACATGCAGTTGCAACCCCTAAAATGGTAGCTTTTATAACTAAATAATTAGCCATAACTTCGGTTAAACAAATTGGGTCTCTTAAATTAAAGTCCATTTCGTTGCCAACTCTCAAAATACTTACCCCATTGGACATTACTGGCTCATATAATTTTTCAAATTCGAAAGTTCCATTTGCATCGCATGTTCTAACTCTCTCTACTCCATTAACTTTTGTGGCCGCAGAAAATGCATTTTGGGAAATGAAAAAAAATAAAATAAAATTGACAAGAAAGACTATTTTTAATGGCTGATAAAACTGATAATTTTTCACTTTATTATGATGATTCTGGAGTTTTTAGCTTTTCGTAAAAAATTGGTAGCCAATCAATTGGATCTTCGCCAACATCTTTGATAATTTGGTCAATGATGTTAACGGTTTCGGCTTTACCAGACAATACATTTACAACATCGCTCATGCCGCTTAAATCAACCTTGGCAACCACTCCATCATTATCTTGCTTTACTAAGAAATATCTAGAGGAAGGGTCGGTGGTGCGAATAATATTAAATTCTCTTTCGGATAATCTAAAAACAGTTCTATAAGCGCTTGTGGCCTTTAAATTTGGAAGAAAAATTTGGGTGGCAGTTTGTTGAACTAGCGTATCCGAAATTTGACTTTTTGTAGCATCTTCGATTGACTGAGTTGCAAATACTACCATGGCATTCAATTTTCTAAGAACTTTGAGCCAATCTTTTATTTTTGGAGCGAAAACTGGGTTATCAATTAATGCCCATGCCTCGTCTAATACTATCATGGTGTTTTCACCATTAATTGATGATTGGATTCGATGAAATAAATATAATAACACCGGTCCCATTGAGTCTTTATCTCCTAAAATATGCGACATTTCTATGCCAAATGTTCTCGCCGAATTGAAATCAATCAAATCTTCTTCATTATCAAATAATTTAGCATGAGAGCCATTGGAATGCCATTTAGCCAATCTTCCAGCCAAAGTTCCTGGACCCATCAAGCCCATAAAAGGAGCAATATTTCTTAGAATTCTTTTTTCATAAGGAATTTTATAATTACCTTCGACGGCTTCGTTGATTCTGTCAATTTCATGGGCTGGAATTGCTTGATTTTCAACGGTAACCAAAACTTTTAAAAATTCAATTAAGAATTTTCGGTTTTCCATGGTGTCTGCAAGTTTGAAAGGATTAAAGCCAGAAACCTTTGCAGGAGATGGAATCATATATACTCCGCCAATCGCTCTAACGAAAATTTCAGCACCACGATCCTTATCAAAAAAGAATAATTTTGGTTTGAATTTTTGAGCTTGAGCGCATAAAAAATTGAGCAACACCGTTTTACCAGCACCAGTTGGACCAACAATCATGGTATGACCAACATCTCGAACATGATAATTAAAAAAATAAGGTGTTCCCGAAACTGTGTTTAGCACAGTTAAAGCATTGCCCCAATGATTTCTTTTTCTTTTGCCAGTTGGGTAATTATGAAATGATGCGAAGCCAGCAATATTGAGAGTATTCACCGTGGAGCTTCGAGCCATATAAGTATTATTACAAGGTAATTGCGCCCAATAAGCTGGCTCCATATTAATTCTTTCTCTGGTGCCAGTAATACCATTATTTGAAAGCTCAACATTGGCGAAGGAGAGGGCGGTTTCTAGTTGTTTTGGTGTATCGCAAATGCACAAAACTGTCATGTAATGTTTTCCAAAGGCGAATTCACCACTAACTGCGGAATCTAGGGCTTCATCGATGGCCTGAATTTGTGAGGTAGCGACATCTTCCGATTGCTGAAGCCTTCTTTGTTGCAACTGCATTGAACTGATTGCAATCATTCTATCAATATAGGAAAAGCCTTGGCTAATAACTAGCTCAAAAGGAAGTTTCATAAAATTATCAAATATTCCTGCGTGAGTTGAAGGGCGATACTCTTTGATGGCAACTAATCCTGCATATTTAGTGCCGTTAGGAGTTTGAACTTCAATAGACTTATTGCCAAAATACATTCTAACCAAAGGCAGGTGATGAGATAAGTCAGTAAGAGGAAGGAGCATTGGTTGAGAATATCCGCAATTAATTATTCTGGCTAGAAACTCCAACAATTCGGAATAAACTTTTCCATCTTCCTCGACAATTTCTAGTAAATCCGCATTGTAATTGTTGAAGCCCGTTAAAATTCTTTCGGTAATTTCTTCTAAATCTTCGTAGCATTCATTCATATAATTTTCCCAAGATGATTTGTCAGTTTGGTGCTGGATCTTGGTAATCATATTTTGAATTCCAGAAATTGTATCCTTGGCAATGCCACGAACAATTGTTAGGTAGTGCTCGTTAACATAACATTCTGAGTCGGAGTGTTTGGTGCGCCATAATTCATTGAGCTGTTTTGGAAAACCTTCAGGCATATCGCCATCTGGAAAGCCTTTTTCTTTGCGTCTAATGGTGTGAAAATATAAGGAATAATTTCCAGCTGACATACTTTTTAGTAAATTGTTTCTTATTCCTTTTTTTACATCAATATCAATATCATCAGCGGTTTCGAAAGAAAATCCCTTAATTTTTACAACACGAACAAACTGTTCATCATGGGTTAAAATTGTGTTGTGATTCCAATGGCATTTATACGGGATAAAATGCGCCATTGAAACTTCTCTAGAAGCATATTTATGTTTTTTAGTTTTTGTCGTTGAAAAACGCATCTAAAAATAATTTATTTTAAATAATTTAATAATTACCAATGAATTTTAAGTTTTATTAAAGTAATTTTAAAGACAAAATTAAAATAAATTTACATTTATTTTTTGAAAGTTTTTTTCCCTAAAATTACCAATAAAATTATTGCTGGTAAAGATAAAATTGCAGAAAAAACGAAGAAATTGCTCCATCCTAATTTATCCGCATAAAAACCTGAAAAAGATGATAAAAAACTTCGTGAAACTGATGCAATTGAAGAAAATAATGCATATTGGGTTGAGGTAAATTTTAGATTGCAAATTCCGCTCAAATAGCCAACGAAAATAGCATCGCCAATGCCACCGCTGATATTTTCTATAAAGACAACTAAATATAAAGCTAAAATATTTTTTTCATTAATTGCTAAATAAACAAAACATAAATTTGACAAGGCTTGAAAAATTGTTGCCAACCAAAGTGCTTTAAACATACCAATTTTTTTAGCGATAATTCCACCGCAATAAACTCCAAATAAAGTGGCAAAAAGTCCGAAAGTTTTTAATACAGTTGCCAGTTCAATTTTGGTATATCCGATTTGTAATAAAAACGGCATTGTTAAATTGCCAGCAAAGGCATCGGCCAATTTAAAACAAACGATAAAAATTAAAATATATTGCCAATTTTTTTCTTCTGAAAAATTTTTTAAAGGTCGAATAATAAATTTCAAAAACCAAATCCTAAAATGATATTTTCTACTATGCCAATTTGGCCTACTTTCATTGGCAAATAATACTGCAAAAATGCAAAGAAACATAAATCCCGACATCGATAAATAAACCAAAATCCATGGAATATAAGCTGATAGCGCTAACGCCAAAGAACCTGATATCAACATTCCAATTCGATAGCCATAAATATAATATCCTGAAGCCAAAGCTTGCTCTTCTTTTTTGATTAATTCAATGCGATAACCATCAATTACAATATCTTGAGTGGCTGAAATAGATGCCACCAAAAACGCAAAAAAAGTTATTAGGCTTAAGGAGGAAATTTCTCCAGCAAATCCCAAAAGTGAAATAAAAATTATCAACAAAATTTGCGTTAAAATAATCCACGATCTTCTATTGCCAATTTTTTTAGTAAGGAAAGGAATTCCAAGGGAATCAACAATTGGCGCTACAAATATTTTGAGCGAATATGGCAAGCTAACCAACGATAAAAAGCCAATAATCTTGATATCGAAACCCTTATCCACCAACAAAGCCTTCAAAGTTGATAGAATTAGAGTAATCGGTATTCCAGAGCTTATTCCAAGTAAAAAAATTACAAATAGATTTTTTTTAGAATTTAATTTCATTAAAATAATTAAAATGTTGTTTTTAATTTATATAATTTTAGATTAATACTTAAGCAACATCAATTGCAAGTTTTTTATCGTCAAGTTTTAATTATTAATACATATTTTATGTTTGATCACAATGATTCATCAAAAATTTATGGAACTACTATTTTATCAGTTAGAAAAGGCTCGAGCGTTGCCATTGCGGGCGATGGTCAGGTTTCCTTAGGTTCGACTGTGTTAAAATCAAATGCCAAAAAAATTCGTAGACTTGGCGATGGTTCAATCATCGGAGGCTTTGCTGGAGCTACCGCAGATGCTTTTACTTTATTTGAAAGATTGGAATCAAAACTGGAGCAATATCCAAATCAATTAATGAGAGCATGTGTTGAGCTAGCAAAAGATTGGCGAACCGATAAATATTTAAGAAGACTTGAAGCGATGATGATTGTAATTGACGCCAATATATCATTGGTTCTAACTGGAAATGGCGATGTACTGGAGCCGGAAGATGGAATTATCGGAATTGGTTCTGGTGGAAATTATGCCCTATCGGCAGCGAGAGCCTTAAGTGAATTTGATTTAAGCCCAGAGGAAATTTGCAAAAAATCAATGTTAATTGCATCGAAACTTTGCGTTTATACAAATGATAATATTATTATTGAAACTTTAAATAAATAATGCTTAATTTTAAAAAATTTTTTGTCAAATTAATCGCAATTTTTTTAATTTGTCAACCCGCCTTTTCATCTACTTCAATCGACATCAAGGATTTTGAAAATAGTAAAACAAAAATCTTATTTGTTGGTTTTGAATCTGATAATTTTATAGTGAATAACGAGGCCAAGCAAATATTAAATAAAATTTTATTTAACCTCAAAAGCACTGATTTAACTGATAGTTTGGTGCAAAATCGAATTAATAATGATCAATCGGATATTAATATTGTTAATGATACCGACATTAATTTTATTCCAGATTTCAACAAATATTATAAATCTGGTATTGGCGCATTAGTTTTGGCGCAATTTAATCAAGATGTAATTGGCAATCTAGAAATTAGAATTCGGATGTGGGATATTCTGGACAGAAAACAAACTTTCGGTAAATTCTATTCTTCTTCAAGAGACAATCACAATAAAACTGCCAACATAATTTCCGATGAAATTTTTAAATCAATTTCTGGAGAGCAAATTGGGCATTTTAATTCGCAAATTGTTTATGTTTCCGAAAGCGGATCCTTTAGAAATCGGGTAAGAAAAATTTCAACAATTGATTTTGACGGTCAAAATTATCAAAATCACACCGAGGGCGACGAGCTGGTTCTCACCCCATCTTTTTCTAAATCGATTAATGAGATTTTTTATCTTCGATATTTTAACAATAAGCCACAAATTTTTTCTTTAAATTCCAAAACTGGTCGAATTAAAAAAATTGGCGGTTTTAAAGTGCCAACCTTAGCTCCAGATATTCATCCTAAAAATTCAAACCGAATTTTGTTAACCGCCATTGAAGATGGCAATAGCGATATTCATGAATTAGATTTGGGCAGAAATTTTGCACGAAAATTAACCAAGACTCCAGCAATAGATACTACCGCTTCCTATTCACCAGACGGCAATTCTATGGCTTTTATTTCTGATCGCGACGGCGCCCAAGATATTTTTATTATGAATCTTGATAATTTGGATTTGAGAAAAATTACCAATTCAAATGGCACTTATTCCAAACCAATTTTTTCGCCAGATGGCAGATCTTTAGCATTTTCTAAACAAAAAAATAACAAATTTTTTATAGGTATTTTGGATTTAGAGAGTAAGAAAGAAAAATTATTAACAAGTGCTTATTTGGCAGAAGGCGCGCGCTGGTCGCCAAGTGGCAGATATTTAATTTACTCAAAAAAGAAAGAGGTTTTTGGCAAGGATTCAATTCCAAAAATTTATATTATCGATATTGTAACGGGTCATGAATATAAAATTCCAACCCCTGAAACAGAAGGAGCCACCGACCCAGACTGGAAATAATTATGATTTATAAATATTTTTTAAAAAGATTTTTTTTAATTTTCCCAACATTATTTTTTATAATTTTTTTAAATTTTATAGTGATACAGATTGCTCCGGGCGGACCTGTCGAAAAATTTTTATCACAAATTAATCATCAAAAAATTACCTCTGAAGTATCGGATAATTCTATTAACAACACAAAATTTCAAGATCAAAGCTCAAGCATGACATCTTCGAAATATCTGGGTTCAAATGGGGTTGACCCTGATTTAATTAAAATTATTGAAAAAAATTACGGTTTCGATTTGCCTCTTCATGAAAGATTTTTGGTGATGATGAAAAAATTCATTTTATTTGATTTTGGCGAAAGTTTTTATCAAGATAAAAAAATCACCGATTTAATTCTAGAAAAAATGCCTGTATCAATCTCCCTAGGGCTTTGGAGCGTTGTAATTACTTATTTGGTGTCGATTCCTTTGGGTATAAAAAAGGCTTTAAATAATGGCAGTAAATTTGATTTAATTACAAGTTCGGTGGTGGTTTTTTTACACTCAATTCCAGCATTTTTATTAGCAATTTTATTAATTATTTTATTTTGCGGTGGTAATTTTTTAAATATTTTTCCACTGCGAGGAATTGTATCGGCAAATTTTGCAGAATTAAATATTTGGCAAAAAATACTTGATTATTTTTGGCATTTATTCTTACCAATTTTATCGATGGTGATTGGTGGCTTTGCCTCGCTAACTTTTTTTTGCAAAAACTCTTTTTTAGAAGAAATTAATAAAAATTATGTTTTATGCGCTAAGGCAAAGGGTTTGAGCTTGAATAGAATTTTGTATTTTCATATATTTCGAAATGCATTAATGATTGTTATCGCCAGCTTACCAAATATGTTGGTGGGTATATTTTTTACTAGCTCACTTTTAATTGAAGTAATTTTTTCACTTGATGGGCTTGGACTTTTGAGTTATGAGGCTATTATCTCCAGAGATTATCCGCTGATTTTTTCATCATTATATTTCTTCACTATTTTGGGTTTGATTATGAATATTGTGAATGATTTAATATATCGCATAATCGACCCAAGAATTCATTTTGAACAATCAACAAGATAAAAGTTGCTCTTGTAAAATCTGATTAAAAAGCGAGGAGTTGCTGATGTGGGGGGCATGACCGCAATTATCGAAATATTTTACTGAAAATTTTTTGATTCTTTGTTCGAAATATTTTACTTGCAATTGATGGACAATCATATCGCCCTTTCCCATTAAATAGACTGTTGGAGGGATTTTAGAAAAATCCAAATCAAAACAAGAAAATTCCTTCAACTCTTTTAGCCAAATGATTAATTGTTGAGAATTATTGTTATCTATTAACAAATTATCAAGAATTTCACTTTTGTTTTTATCGTTCATAATTGATAAAATGGCAAATTTTTTCATGGTTTCGTCGACCGAATTTTCTAGGTTCTTTAAAAATTCTTCATAAAGTTTTTCAGTCATTCCCGCCTCAATTTTTTGGTTTTTTACTAATTGAAAAGGTGGCGCAATTAATATTAGTTTTTTTGGTTTTAAAATATTGTCAGCGCATAGCCTAAGGGCAATTTGACCCCCCAAGCTCCAGCCGATTATTAATTCTGGATTTGAATTGAAATTGATTTTAGCGGTGAAATCTTTATAGCCACGATAAATTGAGTAATCTATCGATGTGATTTGGTAATTTAAGGATTTTGGTAAGGAAATAAATGACTCAATTGAGTCAAATTTTTGCCCCCAACCAGAGAGGCAAAAAATTGAATACATATTAATAAATTAAGTTATTAATAAACGAAATCTTTGAATTTTTTGATTCTTTCGTTATTAACATTATAGAATGTTTGGCTAGAATTTTCTTGCCATGCTGGATGGTTGTTTGGGTCAACATCGAGAGTTAAAACATCACCCTCTTTGCCATAGGTGGTTTTTACTTTATATTTGGTTCCGTTGGTTGCCACGACAGTAATTTCGTGTAATTTAGGATTAATGCCCTCAAGTGGAGCTTTTTGCGATTTTGCGACTGACATAATTATTTTATTTAGGTTATTTATGCTTTAATTTTAATCGTTAATTTTAGTGTTGTCAATGCTATATTTTATATTCGATTTTTAGTATTTCGTAATTAACAACTCCGCCGGGTGTGGTAATTTCTATTTCATCGCCAACTTCTTTACCAATTAATGCTCTGGCAACTGGCGAAGAATAAGAAATTAAACCATCATCAATATTTGCTTCAAATTCGCTAACTATTTGATATTTGGTAATTTTTTGATTATCAATATTTTCAATAGTTATGGTGGCACCAAATTTGATTTTATCATCACTAATTTTTTCAATATCAATAACTTCGGAGCGCAAAAACTTATCTTCGAAATCGGCGATTTGGGCTTCTATGAAACCTTGCCTTTCTTTAGCCGAATGATATTCGGCATTTTCCCTTAAATCTCCTAATTCTCGAGCTGTAGCGATTTGCTTGATGATATTAGGGCGATCTTCATTTTTTAATTTTTCTAGGGTTTTTTTTAGTCGATCGTAACCATTTTTGGTAATTAAGAATTTTTCCATAATCTACCTATTTAAAATTTAATATTTATATTCCAATGTTTTGAAAGGGCCATTGACACTAACATTAATATAATCGGCTTGTTTATTATTAAGTTTAGTTAGTCTGACACCGAGTTTGTCAAGATGTAATCTGGCAACTTTTTCGTCTAAATCTTTAGGTAAAATATAAACTTTATTTTCATATTTATGAAAATTTTGCCATAATTCAATCTGTGCCATAACCTGATTGGTGAAGCTTGCCGACATTACAAAAGCTGAGTGTCCAGTAGCGCATCCCAAATTAAGCAATCTTCCTTCGGCAAGTAAAATAATTCTTTTGCCATCTGGAAAAGTTATTTGGTCAACCTGTGGTTTAATGTTAGACCATTTTAAATTGCGAAGACCTTCAACTTGAATTTCATTGTCGAAATGTCCGATATTGCCAACAATAGCGCAATCTTTCATGGCTCGAAGATGCTCAAGAGTAATTACATCAACATTGCCAGTGGCTGTGACGAAGATGTCAGCCTGCGAAACAACATCTTCAATGGTCAAAACTTGATATCCACACATTGAGGCTTGAAGTGCGCAAATTGGGTCAATTTCAGTAACAACAACTCTGGCTCCTTGTGATTTGAAGGCTTCGGCGCAACCTTTGCCGACATTGCCAAAGCCACAAACTACCACTAACTTGCCTGCAATCATCACATCAGTTGCTCTTTTAATGCCATCAATTACGCTTTCTTTACAGCCATATAAATTATCAAATTTAGATTTTGTAACGGAGTCATTGACATTAATAGCTGGAATTTTTAATTTTCCTTCTTTTTGCATTTGATAAAGTCTGGCAACTCCTGTTGTGGTTTCTTCAGAAACGCCTTTAATATTTTTTAAAATTTCTGGATATTCTTCATGAAGCATTTTGGTTAGGTCGCCACCATCATCTAAAATCATATTTGGAACCCAATTTTTATCACCAATAATGGTTTGGCGAATACACCAATCATATTCTTCTTCACTTTCGCCCTTCCAAGCAAAAACTGGAATGCCAGCTTTGGCAATAGCTGATGCCGCTTGGTCAACGGTTGAGAAAATATTGCAAGAGCTCCAACGAACCTCGGCACCAAGTTCAATTAAGGTTTCAATTAAAACTGCAGTTTCAATGGTCATGTGTAAACAGCCGACTATTTTTGCACCTTTTAATGGTTTTGATGCACCAAATTCGCGACGAAGAGACATTAATCCCGGCATTTCATTTTCAGCTAGAGTGATTTCTTTTCTGCCCCAAGAAGCAAGTTCAATATCTTTAACTTTGTAATCTGTAAAACTCATAAAATCTAGTAATTAATAGGTTGAATAATAAGCATCCACATTAATGGAAAAACAAAAACATATCCGATGGAAATGATATTTTTTTTATTGAATAATTTAAAAATGGATAATATGGTAAGTATAAATAATACTTCAAAAAAATAAAAGATAAAAGTTTGATATTCTAAGGCAATTGATGCAATTAAAATTAATTTAATATAATCAAAAATTTGCTCTTCGCTTAAGAAAATATATTTTAACTTTTTATAGACTAATTTGTAAATGATAACAGAGGCCAATATTCCAAGCACAAGAGAATAAACGATATTTAACAAAATTTGATCATATAAAATTCGGTTGATTGTACAAAAAAATAGTAAAAAAATCAACGCCTGATCAGTGAATTTTTTGTGAGTAAAATCGCACGCCATTATAACAACCATTGCCGATGCAATCAGGCAATTTATCACAAATATTTCGGTAAAGCCATAATTCAAATAGCAAAATAAGAAAAGGATAGTAGTGGAGAGTTCAACAAATAAGTGAATTCTTGGGATTTTAGTTTTGCAAGAACGACATTTTCCGCAAGTAATTATCCAATTTATGATTGGAATAAGATCTCTGGTTAATATAGTGACTCCACAATTCGGACATCTGGATTTTTTGCCAAAATATCGACCAAAACAAGATTCCCCTCTTGGTAATCTATAGGCAAATAAAGTGCCATATGAACCAAAAACGGCTCCAAAAACTAGTACCATTAAAATTTCGAAGAGATTTTCCATAGATTATTTTTTTGAATTTAAAATTAAGGTGTTTATATTTTTAAACTTAATTTTTTAATAATTAAGTAAATAATTTATTTATTTTGCTTGTTGTTCAAGATATAAAATTACGTCTGCTCGATCTTGAGGTTTTTTTAAGCCACCAAAAGCCATTTTAGTTCCAGAAATATAATTTTTAGGTTTAGTAATAAATTCATTAATAGCATCTCTATCCCAAATTCCTCCTTTTGCTTTAAGGGCATCGGAGTAATTGAATCCTGGGTAAATTCCTTTGGCTCTACCAACAACGCCATAAAGCGCTGGACCAACTTTTGATCCTTCGTTCTTTCCAACATTATGACATGATGCACATTTTTTGAAAATTTTTTGACCACGATTGGCATCAGCCAAGCTCATAAGTTGAGCTAAATCGACGGGCTTTTCTTCAGCCTTGGCTACTGGCTTGCCATCGGCGCTTAACTCAATTTCATATCCTCTTTTAATAATTTTTTTTGGTTGATATAAAACATCGGAAACAATTGATGCAAAAATCACAACCACCACCGCAAAGGATAGGTAAGTTAGGCTGTCCAAAGCATTTTTTTTGTTTTTATTAAGAAAATTTTTAAGATGATTTTTCATAAATTTTTAAGCAAATAAAGTAGAAACGGATTTTTCGTCAGCAATATTTTTTATCGCTTCTCCAAGCAAGGAAGAAATATCAATAATTCTAATATTTTTAGTAGATAAAACCTCCTCAGTTGGTTGAATTGAGTTGGTAATAACTAAATTTTTGAATTTAGAATTAGAAATTCTTTGATAGGCTTTGTTAGATAAAACGCCATGAGTCACATAAGCACTTACTGAGTTGGCGCCTTTTTGTATTAGGGCCTCGCCAGCATTACATAAAGTTCCGCCCGAATCAACCATATCATCAACTATAATGCAATTTCGTCCTTCAACATCACCAATAATATTCATGACTTCGCTAACACCGGCAACGGGTCTTCTCTTATCAACTATGGCAAGCTCGGCATTAATTTTGCTGGCAATACCACGAGCACGAACTAAACCGCCAACATCCGGAGAAACAATCACTAAGTTATTAGTAGGAAAATTTTCGGTAATATCGCGAATAAAAACTGGTGAGGCATAAAGATTATCCAGAGGAATATCAAAAAATCCTTGAATTTGTCCAGCATGTAAATCTAATGTCAAAACCCTATCAGCTCCTGCTGAAGTAATTAAATTGGCTACTAATTTGGCAGAAATTGGTGTTCTTGGCGCAACTTTGCGATCTTGCCTAGCATAGCCAAAATAAGGTATAACCGCAGTAATTCTTTTTGCTGAAGCTCTGCGTAAAGCATCAATCGCAATCAATAATTCCATTAGGTGATCATTGGCAGGATAAGATGTTGATTGAATAACAAAAATATCTTCGCCACGAACATTTTCTTGAACCTCTACAAATATTTCATTGTCAGCAAATCTCTTAACATCAGCTTTAAGTAGCTTAATTCCTATGTGGTCACCGATTTTATTGGCTAAAATTTTATTGCTATTGCAGGTTAATAATTTCATATTTAAAATGTTAATTATGATATAAATTTTTTATAAAAATTATATAATTCACACAAAAATTAATCAAGAATTTAATTTATGCAAGATATAGCTCTTTACGACATCATTAAAATTTTACACATTATTTCAGTAATTTCATGGATGGCAGGATTATTATATTTGCCCCGAATATTTGTTTATCATTGTTCGGTCTCTGCTAATTCACCGACCGACTTAATTTTTCAAGAAATGGAAAGAAAATTATTGCGCTACATTATGAATCCAGCCATGATAGCCACATTTGCTTTTGGCTTTTATTTGGCATTTCAAATTGGCTTTGATGATATGTATTGGTTGCATATTAAAATCACTTTAGTCTTTATTTTGGCTGGTTTTCATGGTTTTTTATCGAAATGTCGTAAAAATTTTATGAAGGGAAAAAATCATTATTCAGCAAAATTTTTTAGAATTATCAATGAAATTCCAACCGTAATCATGATTATCGTAGTTAGTCTGGTGATTTTAAAACCATATTTTTTTTTATAAATTCAAGCGATAAATTTATGTTAAATCAAGAATTTCTGCAAAAGGAAAAACTGTTTTTAAGTAAAAATAATTTGGTAAAAATTAACCCTGAAATTGGGGTGATAATTCAAGAAATTCCTTATGCTTCAAAGCATAATTTTACTAATACCCAGCTTTATAGTCATGGTTTTTTATATTTGCATATTGATGCATATAAAAACCTACTCAATGCCATAAAACTTGCCGACAAAAAAGGTTACATAATTAAAATTTTCGACTGCTTTCGACCATTTGAAATTCAGGATTTTATGGCAAATAATTTTCCAAGATTTGTCGAAGGAGGTTATGTTTCGCACCCAAGCGAAGGCGTGGCAACTCATGTTAGGGGTATTGCAGTGGATTTAACTCTTCTTAATAAAAATGATTTAATGCCTTTAGATATGGGCTCTGACTTCGATGAAATGAGTGAAAAATCACATCATAATTCGCCAAATATTTCTGCAGATGCCAAAAAAAACCGCAATATTTTGGCGGATATTATGATTAAATCGGGCTTTGAAATATATCCAAATGAGTGGTGGCATTACAATTTAAAAATATTTAAATATTTAAATGGCGAAATAGTTGGTGCAACCAAAAGGGCAGATAAAAAATATCCAAAAATAATGGATAATTTTTCAGAATTATTAGCAATATAAAATTAGAAATTATGAATAATTTAGTCGAATTAAATACAAATAATTGCGATGCAATTTTTGATTTAAGATATGCAAGTAAAAATAATGTTTGTCAAAAAATATTATATGAAAAACCCTTATGCCTGCTACATCCAGAGGCTTTCGAAAAATTACAAATCGCAATAAAATATGCCAAGGATTTGGGCTATAAAATAAAAATTTTTGATGGCTATCGACCACTTGAAATTCAAAAATTCATGTATGATTTTTTTAAAAATAATTTGCAATATCAATCATTTTTCTCTGACCCGCTAACCGGCTCTATTCCACATTGCAGAGGGGTTGCAATTGATTTAACATTATGTGATTTTAATGATAAAGAAATTGATATGGGAAGTGATTTTGATGAATTATCTGATTTAGCTCATCATAATTCCAAGAAAATTTCTCAAAAACAAAATTTAAATCGAAATATTTTACTTGGAATAATGACTTTTGCAGGCTTTGATTTTTACAAAAATGAATGGTGGCACTATCAATTATTTAATGCTAGAGCCTTTAAAATAGTGGATGTAAGAATATAATTATTTTTGTAAATTTTGGATTGTCCAAAAAAGAAACATCGCTTAAAGAAATTAAAAAATTATTTGACAATTTAAAAATATTCAAGAATATATCATAACTAAATATAAACAAATTTAGATTTTTGTTTCATTAAAATTTAACTCAAGTATTTAAACTATGAAAAAAACTTTTTCTTCAAAAAAATCAGCCTTCTCACTAATTGAATTATCAATTGTGTTAATTATCATTGGTCTTTTAATTGCAGGTATTACTGGTGGTGCAAGTTTAATTAAAAGCTCCGAACTTCGTTCAGTTATGGGTGAAGCTAGAGGTTATGCAGTTTCTGTAAACTCTTTTTACACACAATATGACAGATATCCTGGAGATTCTGATACTGCCGTTGGATCAAATAGCAAGTGCGCCGGAGATAGAGATAATATTATCGAATATTTAAATTCTACAACAACAAATAGCTGTTCAGAAGGTTTAGATGCTTGGAACGATCTTAAAGATATCGGTGCTATTGATTTAGCCTTAACTCTAACTACTTCAGAAACTGGAGATGGAGCCTCTGCTAAAGCTACAATTGGTTCAATGGTTCCAGTAACAAACGTTCCTGGTTCTAAAACAAAAGGAAATGGTTGGGCATTTGATAATATTTCTGTTGTTGATTCAGTTAATCAAAACTATGTTGTTCTTACCGGAGTTACTGTAGCTGGTAAAACCTTATTGATCAATGATGCAACTACATTAAATAGAGCAGCTGCCCCAGCTTTATCAGCTCCAGATGCATTGTCAATTGATTCTAAGATTGATGACGGCACAACTAATGCTGGAAATATTAGAGGTTATGATGCCAATAATTCTGGAACTGCTACAGGTTGCAGAGATACAACTGCATCTAAATATAAAGTAAGCAACGGAACCACAAAAGTTTGTACATTGGCTTTCAGAGTTGATGTGAGCTCATAATAGGATTAATTAATTTTGTTAAAATAACCCCGATATCTTCAATGATATCGGGGTTTTTTTGTGATTTAAATATTTTAAAATTATGCGACAGGATCTTCTAGTAAAATCATTGATAAATTTTCTAATCCCTATAATTTTCCTATATGGATTATTTTTTATGGCAGATTTATTTATGAAAAATGGGTTTTTTGCTATTGTCTATTGCTTTGTTTTAATCTTATTTGGATTAATGATGAACAATATAACGAGAAGTTTTGACAATATAATTTCTATAAAATATCAACCTGATTTTATCAGCTTTTCATTTTCACTTCTCTCTTTTATCTATGTATTATTAATACTGATTTTGGTAACAGATTTATTTAGTATCTAAATGCGCATTATTTTTATTGCCATAATTCTTCTTTCAATTTCATCTTGCAATAGCATTACCTATAAATTGTGGCATTCAAAGAGTTATGAAGATAATTTTAGGCATTTTTTGATAAATGGTAAATTCGGTTATATAGTTTTTTTGACTCCAAAATTTCACTATGTTTTTAATGATAATTCCAATTTATTAAAAAATATTTTAACATGGCAAGATCGAAGGGTTCTTTATATCGACACAGAAAATTCGAAATTAATATTAGATGATAATAATAAATTAGAAGGCGAGATTTTAATACGAAGTTTTTCCAATAATTTAATGCCAAATCGTGAACAATTTTTGTTTAATAATGGCTTCTTGCAAGATAAGGAGGGTTGGTATTTAAAAATTAGAATTTATGGAGAAAGATTTTTGGCAAGTAATAATTTTAGTGGATTATTACCGCAATTAGATTTAAGTTATAAAATGAAAATTATCGCCAAAAATAACAATTTAGATAAAGTAAAATTTGCCTCCATTACCCCTTTAACACTTGGAGCAGACGGTATAATCCTTATTGGTAAAATTTTGTTATTTCCATTTCGCGACTAGATATAATTTTAATTGATTTTATTGAGCAACAAATTTTACAAAAAATCGCTTTAAAAGAGGCTGTTATTCAAGCTGGGGTTTTAAGGTTTCGTCCTATGTTATTAACGGCTTTGGCGGTAATATTTGGAAGCTTGGTCATGTTATCAGACCCAATTTTTAATGGTTTTGCAATTAGTTTAATTTTTGGGGAAATTGTGGCTACTTTACTAAGTCGATTTTTAATTCCAATTTTGTATTTTTATTTAATTGGTAAAAAACGAGAACAAAAAATATTAATTAATTTATAATTAATACTTTTTTATTGAAAATTGATTTTTTATTCTCAGAATCCTAATATTATTTTTAATAAATTGTTTTAATTATGTCACCTTTTTCACAAATAAAACCTAATTATCCTCTAAATTCCACTGATTTCAATTCGCAATTGCATTTGATGCATTTAGCAGTTGGTTTATTGCAAGCAAATGCCAGCCAAGAAGGTTTAAGGCTTAAAGCGAGAAAAGCATATAGAGATGGACGCGGTAAAGGTAATAGGGCTGGTGCTTGGGGTAGAGATCCAGTTAGGATATCGGAAATCCAAAAAATTACCACACCAACTGCAATTGTTAATTCGGATCAGGGTAATGAAGCAACATCCACCGAAACTGTTATAGCTTCTGAAACTTCAAAATCAAGCCTCAAAAGATTGTCAAAAGATGAGGTTAAAGAATATATAAAATCTGCTCGCCAAAATTCTTTATTTGTCGAAGGTGTGGATTTTTCTAAAATGGATTTGAGCGACCTTGATTTAAACCATTTAAGTTTTGGTAATTGTAATTTTTCTGGGGCAAAATTTCCTTCAATTGATGGTGTATTTTTTGACAATAGTTGTAACTTAGAGGGTTCGGATTTTAGTAATATAACCATTGGTAAAGTCGATTTTGGCAGTGGAAATATTAGAAAAAATATGGATAATTTAATTTTGTTTTTAGGGCAAAACCACCTTCATATGAATGCCGATATAGATAAAAACATTTCCTCCGTCCATTCAATTGAGTACTTTAAAGATTTTGGCTTTAAAACTCAAGATCAAACTGTTGCTGACATAACCGCTTTAGACCAAGCTACAAGATTAAAAGTGCCAATTTTAAATCTTAAAAATGCTAATTTTTCTGGAACAAAATTTAACAATTTTTGGGCAATAAATGCAGATTTTACTAATGCCAATTTTAAGGATGTAAAATTTAGGGTAAATCAAGGATATCCAGAAAACGGATTTAATAGCTTCGATCCATATTTAAACACTGGACTAAATCTTAATGATGCAATATTTGAATTTTATAATAACCAAAATCAAAAAATTTATGAATCTGCAGGGGCTAAAATATTTAAAATTGAAGTCAATAAAGATTTAGAAGAATTGTTAACTTGTAATCAAATAATATCAAATAAATTTTTAGAAAAAATGCAATCAGGTCAAGAAATTTTGGTTTTGATAAATGCTGATCTTGATGAGATACCATATGGTCTTAAATTGCAAAATTTTGATTCTTCACAGAGTTATATCGAAATTCGAGATCAAGAAAAAATTAAAAAATTTGAAGCGAAAACAGTTGAATTGGCAAATAAATATTTTGAAAGATATAATATAAAATTTGTCACTAAAGAAATGCTTGGCGATAAAACAGCTGAAAAGGTCCTAAATTTGAATATGGTTAAGACATCTTCATTAATTGCTGGAACTGATTTGTGCAGTTTTTTCAATTTAGGAAATAATGAACATAATGTTTTTATTAGTCCAGAAATAGCTGATAAAGATTTTGAATCTGTTTTTTTGCATGAAATGATGCATATGTTTTTTCAGCATCCAATTCAGCATCAAAGCTTATTATATCCTAGTAAAATATCCTACTTACAACCAATGGCACAAATATCAGATTCAAATGGACATTTTTTTGCTCAAAATATAATTCCAATTATTACCCCAACTATAGTGGATCAAAAATTATTGGAAGATTATATGAGTGCCCTTGGTAGAAAGCCAGTTATAAATGCAGATATAGAGCTTAAATATGATCCAGAAAAATTTGGAATTCAATCCTCATATAATCCAGATAAAAATTTTCAAAATATCGCAAGTTTTTCATTTGAAAATTTTGATGAAAAAAATGAAATCATAATTATGAATGGACAGAAAGCATTGGCATATTGTGCTAATTTAGATCCCTACAATTGTGATTCAGCTAAAGGTCTAGAAGACTCTCAAGCAATTTTGATAATGAATAAGGAAACTGGAGCGGTAAGAACAATGTTTTTATTGTCGGGGGAAAATTCTAAAATTAAAATCGATGAACAAATTTATGATTTAAAAGATTTTATTGGAGAAAATATTTTTAGTATATTGCGAAAAAATGAACAAGGTGATATAGGTTTTGACAAGTACCAAGAAGCCACTGGCAATGAAGCGGGGTTTTTTTTAGAAAATAAAATCCTAAAAGGTCACGAAGATATTGAGAGAGAAAAATTAGACTCTCCAAAGCCAAAAATTATAGCGAAAAGCGAGGATGAATCTGCTAAGGATTTATTATATTTAATTGCAACCCAGCTTGGTATCAACTTATCTTTAATCGCTAGTGGGGTAGCTTGCTATAAGGCTCGGAGAGGTTTGAAGGCAACACATTTATCAAGACCCGCTAATGCTGAAAGTACTCATTCGGTTTAATTAAAATCCAAACCAGAGTTTTTCACTTTCATAGGTTAGTGGCTTTCCCATTCTTACCAAAATATATTTGGTTTTATACATATTTTTATTAGCATAAATAACATCGCCAAAACGATAACAACCACCAAAAATTTTTCTGGCCTCTTCTTTGGAAAGCCAAACTCGGTAAGTTCCTAAGGAATCATAAAGCCTTTTGGCTTCTTCAGTATAGCTTGGTTCAACATGGCAAAAACCAATACAAGAATTTAGAAAAATTAGGATAATTATTGGTAAAAATTTATTTAATCGCATAATGAATTGCGCAAACTCCAAATGTTAAATTTTGATATTTTACATCACTAAAACCTTGTTTTTCGATGATTTTCTTAAAAGCTTTTTGGTCTTTGAATTTACGAATGCTTTCAACTAAATATTGATAAGACTCACCATCTTTTAATATAAATTCTCCCATTTTTGGAATAATTTTGAAAGAATAAGTATCGTAAATTTTTTGAAGAAATAAATCCTCAACTTTTGAAAATTCTAGACAAATAAATTTACCACCTTTTTTTAAAACTCGAAAAGCTTCTTCAACCCCTTTTTCAACATTGGTAAAATTTCTAATGCCAAAAGCAATGGTAAAATAATCAAAGGTTTCGTCAGCAAATGGCAAATTTTCACCATCAGCGACTGTGAATTTTAAATTATTAAATAAGTTTTTGTCAATAGCTCTGGACCTTCCAACTTCAAGCATTTGCGGATTTATATCGACTAAATCGATTTGATAATTTAAGGATTTTTCATTGGCAATTTTGGCAATTTTAAAGGCAATATCTCCAGTTCCTCCAGCGACATCGATAATTTTCATGTTGTCAAAAAAATCTAAATGTTTTATCATTGAGTTTTTCCAAAGGCGATGAGTGCCAATGCTCATTACATCGTTCATTAAATCATATTTTTTAGCAACATTTGAAAAAATATTTTTTACTAAATTCGATTTTTGTTCGTAATTTACCTCTTTAAAACCGAAAATGAGTTTTGTTATTTTCCATGTTTAAAACCGAAGATTATAATTTTAATTTACCAGAACATTTAATAGCTCAAGAACCCTTTAAGGATAAAGAGCGAACCCCGCTTTTAGTTTTTAACAATAATCAAATTTTCGATAAAAAAATCGCCAATTTACTCGATTATGTTTCGTCGGGTGATGTTATGATATTTAATCAAGTTAAGGTAATCAAGGCAAAATTAATTGGTACTATAAATTTTAGCACCACAAAAATTAATATAAATCTTGACCAAGAGCTTGAAAATAGCTGTTGGCAAGCTCTATGTAAGCCTGCTAAAAAAATTAAAACAGGTGATAAAATTTTTTTCGATAAGGAATTTTTTGCTGAAATTATTCATAAGGATATTGATGGATTTATCAAAATTAAATTTAATTTTGATGGTGAAAAATTGCTTAAAAATATTGAAAAATACGGTCAAGTTCCACTTCCGCCATATATTAAGCGCGATGATACAAACAATAAAGGTGATGAAAAAAACTATCAAACAATTTATGCAAAAGATGGAATTGGAGTTGCGGCTCCTACTGCTGGATTGCATTTTACCGATAATATTTTAGAAAAATTAAAAGAAAAAAAAGTTAAATTAGTTTATCTTACTTTAAATGTTGGTGCCGGAACCTTTTTACCAGTTCGCACCGACAATATTTTGGAACATAAAATGCATAGTGAAAAATTTTATTTATCACAAGAAAATTGCGATATTATAAATCAAGCCAAGGCCAATGGCAATAAGATAATAGCTGTTGGCACTACCTCGCTTCGAGCCTTGGAAGCGAGTGTTGATGAGTGCGGTTTATTACAGCCTCAAAATCGTTCTACCGATATTTTTATTTATCCGTCTTATAAATTTAAAATAGTTGATGTTTTAATGACCAATTTTCATTTGCCAAAATCGACGCTCTTCATGTTGATTTGTGCTTTTATTGGTTATGAAAATGCCTTTAAAATATATGATTACGCCATTAAAAATAATTATCGCTTTTATTCCTATGGAGATTCTTCTTTATTGATAAGGTGAGTTATAAATTTTTCATAAAATGAAAACCGCGAATATAAAAATTTTCTCCAAAATAAAGCGAGTGTGATTTTTTATTTTCAATATAAGAATCTAAAACCAATTTATCGCAATTCAGCTCTTTTGCTTTTTCTTCAAGATTTTGTAGAAGTTTTTTGCCAATTCCTTGCCCACGATATTTTTCAAGAACTATTAAGTTGCATGCTTGCAAAAATTTGCCACAATAAAACATTCTAGAAACTAAATAGCCAGAAACGCCAATCAAATCTTTATCTATATAGCCGGCAATCATTTTGTAGTCACTTAATTTTATCATTTCTTTGAGCTCTTTTGCAAATTCTTTTTCGCTAATTTTTGGATAAAATTGATGAATTAATGGGAACGCCTTAAGCATCTGGTTATAGGTGTTTAGGTCGCGAATTGATAAATCCATTTTATAAATTTTTTAAATTCTCTTCTAATTTATAAGCCCATGAACTGATGGTTCCAGCACCTGTGCATAAAACTAAATCTCCAGATTTTAAAATTGGTTTTAAAATTGAAGCTAAATCATTTTCATGATTTAATTTTATAACATTTTTATGTCCAGTTTTTTTGATGGCATCGCAAATTGAATCTTGGCTAATTCCTTCAATTGGACTTTGTGAAGCTGAATAAATATCGCAAACAATAACGCAGTCAGCATCAATAAAAGCATTTGCAAATTCATTAAATAAGTCGCGGACTCTGGTGTATTTATGAGGTTGAAAAACACAAATTAATTGGTGATTTTTAACGATATTGCGAGCGCCCTTAAGCGTTGCCTTAATTTCAGTTGGATGATGACCGTAATCATCGATGATAGAAGCATTATTAAATTCCCCAACCTTTGTAAATCTTTGCTTAACGCCATTATAAGCTGACAAACCATTCTTAATTTGTGTGGCATTTAATCCTAAAAATTTAGCGATTGCCACAGCCACTAAAGCATTACCAGCATTATGTTCGCCATAAATTGGCATTTGAATATCGGCAATAATTTCACCATTTTTAAAGTGAATATCAAATTTTAACCCCTTTGCATCAACCACGATATTTTTTGCCATAATATCGGCGTTATTATGAATTGAATAAGTAACTAAATTTGATTTATATGATTTTATTTTTTCATAAATATTTACAACTTCTGGGCTATCGATACACAAAACCGCTAAACCATTATCAGGAATTTGAGTGATATATTTTTCAAAACATTGTTTTTGTTTATTGAAATCACCACTATATCCAGCATATTCGAGATGCTCTGGCTCAATATTGGTGACTGCTCCAATCATGGTTGGCAAATTTACAAAACTAGCATCAGACTCATCAGATTCGGCAACTAAATATTCGCCATTGCCAATTTTTGAGTTGCTTTGAAAATAGTGAATGATTCCACCATTAATAACCGTAGGGTCAATATTATTTACTTCCAGCATAACACTAACCATGGCGGTAGTGCTGGTTTTGCCATGCGTTCCAGCAATAGTTATGCCCTTATATTCTTGCATAATTGATGCCAATAATTGGGCTCGAGTTATAATTTTAATGCCACGATTTTGAGCTTTTATAATTTCAGGATTATCAGTTTTAATAATTGAGGTTTGAACAACTAAAGACACATCATCGCTTAAGTTTTTTTCATGGTGTCCAACAAAATATTCTACACCTGCTTCTTTAAGTTTTGGAGTTAAATAATTTTCGCGTAAATCCGAACCTTGGATGGCAATATTCCACTTTCTAAGAATAAAAGCTAAAGCACTCATACCAATGCCTCCAATGCCAATAAAATGAATTTTCTTTTGTTGTTTAAGTTCGTTAATATTCATTAATTATAAATTTTGATATTTAAAATATTTTCGTTAAATTTCTTAATTAAATTAAATAACAAATTTTATTTGTAAAATAAAAAATTAAAAATGCTTAAAAAAAATATTACAAAAATTTTTGATATTTGGCAACAAAATAATCCAAATCCTCAAACTGAACTTGAATATATCAATAACTATACCTTGTTGGTGGCCGTTGTTTTGTCGGCTCAAAGCACCGATATTAATGTAAATAAAGCCACAAAAGAGTTATTTAAAATTGCCTATACCCCAGAGTTAATGCTGAAATTAGGAGAAAAAAAATTAAAAAAATATATTGCCACAATTGGTTTATATAATGCAAAAGCTAAAAATGTAATTTTACTTAGCGAACAATTAATTCAAAATCATAACTCAGAAGTTCCAAATGATTTTGAAAGTCTAATAAAGCTTGCTGGAGTAGGGCGTAAAACCGCAAATGTTGTATTAAACTGCGCTTTTAAACAATTAACTATGGGGGTTGATACTCATGTTTTTCGTATTGCTAATCGAATCGGAATTGTTAATGAAGAATCCCCTGAAAAAACTGAAATTGCTTTGTTAAAAAAAATTCCAAAAGAATTTTTGCTTCATGCTCATCATTGGATGATTTTGCATGGAAGATATATTTGTAAGGCGAGAAGTCCTGATTGTAAAAAATGTAAGATTAGTAAATTTTGTGAATATAAAGCCAAAAACTAGAAGCTTAAAACCAATGATCCAGTGGTTTTACGATTTTCAATATCTTCAAAAGCTCTTTTAATATCGTTAAAATTATATTTAGTTATTTTTGGTCTAACCACTCCCTTTTTAACGGCATTAAAAATTTCATTGGCACCGGAAATAAGTTCGGTTCTAGGCGCTTTATATTGATTTAATTTTGGTCGAGTTAAGAAAACCGAATTGGCGGTTAAATCATCGATGTTGAATGATTCGATCCCACCAGAGGTTTCGCCAAAACTAACACAAAGTCCCATGCCCCAAAGGCAATCAATTGATTTTTTTAATGTTTCTTTTCCAATAGAATCAAAGACAATTCCAACTCCCATATAATCGGTGATATTGCCGACTTCTTGCACTAAATCTTGAGTTAAATAATTGATAACATAGCTACAACCAATTGATCTTGCATATTCAATTTTTTCATCAGAGCCAACGGTGCCAATAATTTCAATCCCCATTTGTTTAGCTAATTGACATAAAATATGACCAACGCCACTGGTTGCAGATTGAACTAAAATTCTTTTTACTAATGCAGATAAACAGACCTTATGAAGTAAGGTGTGAGCCATCAAACCTTTGATAAAGCAGGCAGAGATAATGTCGTCAGTCAAAAAATCGGGTGATGCAATTGCTCTAGAAGCCAAAACGGCTTTTTTTTGAGCGAAAGAACCAACTCCAGCATTAAAATAAGTGACTCGATCGCCAATTTTAAAATCTTTAACATCAGCACCAATTTCTGATATAATGCCACTACCTTCGATTCCTAAAATAGCCGGCATTTTTTTTAATTTGTAAATGCCTTTGGCAAAAGCATAGTCGAAGAAATTAATTCCGGCAAAATTATGTTTGACTATGATTTCGTTAGTTTTTGGTTTTGGATCTGGAACTTCCTCAACTTTTATACTATTGAAATCTCCTTGTTTAGATAGAACTAAAGCTTGCATTTATAAAAAATTATATTTTAAAAAAAGTCGGCAACCCACAATAAAATGGCTTTTTGAATATGAAGACGATTTTCAGCTTCGTCAAATATAATTGAGTATTTAGAATCAACCACATCTTCACTTGCTTCAAAGCCACGATATACTGGCAGGCAATGTGTAAAAATTGCATTTTTATTTGCCAATTTCATTGCCTTTTCATTTACTTGAAAAGGTTGCAACAAATTAATTTTTCTTTGACGAAGTGCGTCGTTATTTTCTGCTTCATCGCCCATTGAAAACCAAGTATCAGTAATAACTACATCGGCGTTTTTAACAGCAGATTCAATGTTATTGTGAAGAGAAATTTTTGCTCCAGCCTTTTTCATTTTATTGATTAAGGAATGGCTAAAATCAAATTCTTCAGGGCTGGCAATCGAAAGTTCATAGCCAAAAGCTTCGGAAGCTTCGATATAAGAGTTTAAAACATTGTTTTGATCGCCACACCAAGCCAATTTTTTGCCTTTGATGCTACCAAATTTTTCTTCAATCGTTAAAATACTGGCTAAAATTTGGCAAGGATGAGAAAAATCAGACAAACCATTGATAACAGGAACACTAGAATTTTTGGCAAATTCAGTAATGGTTTCGTGAGAATTTGAGCGAATCATTATAAAATCCACGAAACGAGACAAAACCTTTGCGGTATCGGCCACGGTTTCTCCTTTGCCTAATTGCATATCATTTTTATTCATTACAATGGCGTTGCCTCCAAGCTGATTGATGGCAACTTCAAAAGAAACTCTGGTTCTAGTTGAGGTTTTTTCAAAAATCATCATTAAATTGGCTTGATCAAGTTTTTTTGAGTGTGAAAATAATTTTGAATTTTTCTTTAATTTTTTGGCGTATTTTATAATATTTTTTAAATCCGAATCATTAATTTCAGATAAATTGATAAAATGTTTTGGTAAATTATTATTTTTTTTCATAAAATTATATAAAACTTATTGGAAATTTTTTGTAAACAATTAAAAAAGCTAATATAAAATTAAAATTTGTCAAGATATCAATTAATAATTTATGTTAAAAAAAATTTTTATTTCTTCGGGCGGAACTGGTGGTCATATCATTCCAGCAATTTCTCTTGCCAAATATTTACAAAAGCAGGGTCATCAGATTTGGTTTTACGGTGATATTAAATCTAAAAATTTTATCAAAAGCACTGACAATTTAAACTATAATTTAATCCCCAGCGCCCAATTTGTAAAAAATATTTTTGGGTTAATAAATTTTTCTATAAAAACATTACTTGGATTCTTTAAATCACTGGTTCAAATAATTAAATATCGACCTGATTACATCATCGCTTTCGGTGGATATTCAACATTTCCGATGCTATTGGCAGGAGTGTTTTCTAATTCCAAAATAATTTTGCACGAACAAAATGCTCATTTAGGAAAAGTTAATCGATTATTTGCAAAATTTGCCTTTAAAATATGTTTATCATTTGAAAAAACTGATGGCATAAATCCATTGTTTCAATCAAAAACAACCTATACTGGCAACCCAATTCGTGATGAGATTATCGCCCTAAATTCTAAAACTTATGCTTTGCCTAAAAATGAAAATTTTACAATTAAAACCGAAAATAAATTTGGCTATGACATCTTGTTAAATTCTGATTTTAATATTGAAAATGTTGCCAAAAAATATTTCAAAATCTTGGTGATAGGTGGGTCGGGAGGGGCTAAAATTTTTAGCGATATTTTGCCAAAAGCCTTTTACAATTTTTCTGAAAATATTAAAGAGCAAATTCAAATTTTTCAACAATGCAGAGCGGAATTGGTTGAGTCAACCTTTAATCAATATAAATCCTTTAATTTAAATATTGTGGTAGATAGCTATTTTGAAGATATGGCGAGTTTAATTGATGAATCCCATTTAATAATTGCAAGGGCAGGCTCATCATCGATATTTGAGTTTTGTTGTGCGAAAAAACCGATGATTTTGGTTCCGTTCGCCCAATCGGCTGATGATCATCAACAAAAAAATGCAAATTATTTAAATCAAAATGGTGCCTGTATCATGGTCAAAGAAATTGATTTTAATATTAAAAATATTAATGAAATTTTGAATAATTTATTAAATAATACCAATATCTTATTTGAATTATCAAAAAATAAACTACACATAACAAAAAAAATTTATTTTTTTTATACTTTTACTTTTTATTCGAAATATGATTATGATTTTAATATTTTAAAATTTATAAAAGAAGAGATAGAAAATAAATTTAAAAAAGAAGTTGTTTTTATATTAAA
>JALREU010000039.1 GCA_023256705.1 Rickettsiales bacterium | reverse complement strand
AGAATTTTTAAAAAAAATTCGTGAAAATCAGGGCATTGATGTGGAGAAGGTGTCAAAATTTCTCAAAGTTAGAATCAAAGATATCAACTATCTAGAAAATAATGAGATAGATAAAATCGAAAAAAATATTTATATTGTTGGCCTGATTAAAAGCTATGGAAATTATTTAAAAATAAATGAAAAAATTATTGAAAATAAAATCCAAGATTTAGGTTTGAAATCGAATACTGAAAATAAACGACATACCCTGATAAACATTGGTGAAAACAGAGATTTAAGTCCGGCCAATGACCTATTATTTAATGCTATTATCGCCAGTATTGTCATCATAATTTTTGCTCTGGTGATGATAAATATTTTTAATGCTCAACGAAATATAATTACGAGCGAAACCATTATTAATGACATTCAAAAAATTAATAATTAAATGATAAAAATTGATAAGGAAAAAATTCACAGCTTAGCTATCTTCCTTAAAAATAGGGCTCGCAAGATCAGATTTTATAAAACTAAGGAATTTAAAATTTTCACAATGATTTTATTTGTGTTGATTGTTTTAACTTTCCTATTGCCGAATTTTTTAGACAATTCAAAACTTAGAAATGATATTGCTGAAAAATTATCCAAACAAACCAACTCTAAAATTGAAATTAAAGGTAGCGTTAGCGTGGCATTTTTGCCATCGCCAGCAATTTCTATAAATAACATATTTATCGAAAATTTTAGTCCGATTCAAAATCCAAAAGAAAATGATAAATATTATAATATTTATGCCAAAAATGTTGAAATAATTTTTCCAATTTTTGGCTGGTTTAGCAATAAATTAATTAAAAAAATTATCCTCAATGATGCCTCAATTGATGTATTTAAATCTGATTCAAGAGGCAAGTTGGAAAAAAGTATTTTTTATACTAAATTAGATTATTTCAATAAAATTAATCCACGAACTCCGCCTTCAAGAGATGGTATAAGCTCGAGTCTTTTTTCCGTCGAAAATATGGAATCGGTCGCTAAATTTGAGGGTTTGCTTCCAAATATTCAAATTAATGGTGGAAAAATGACCCACTATGATGAGGGTAAAATTTATAGCGAATTTATCAATATTGATGCCACGATGATTTATCAAAAGACGCAAATTACAGGCTATGGAAGGTTTATTAGTGACAAGGTTGAAAATAATTTTGAAATGGATTTAATTTTTAATAAATCCAGCAAATCCAAGCCTTCATATTTTGCTATCAAATCACCAGTTTTAGATTTTCGTTTAACAGGAACTTTTCTTGAAGAAAATACTAATGGCATAATTAAGACCAAATTTCGTGGAAATTTTAACGGCTACATAACTGAATTAAAAAATTTTTATAAATCTTTATTTTCATCATCTGATATCATTGCCCTTAAGCTTAAAACCAATGAAACTGCAGTTAATTTAACTGGAGAAATTTACAATGATGAAAATGATATTAATATTGCAAATATTTTTTTAGAATCGAGTTTGTTAAAAGGTGTTGGAAACATCAAAATTGACAAATCTGCTCCAATTTTTACGGCGGATATAAAATTTGATTTAGAAAAATTGGAAATTGATAATATTTGGAATACTGAAAATCCTGCAAAGCAAATTGCAGAGCTAGCAAAAGGAGTTAAAAGTGATAAAAATTCTAGCCAACAAAGCGAAATTAAACCAGAAAATCAATCGCAAGCAAATAAAGATGCAATCCCAAATAATCCGACTGAAAATAAAACCGAAAATAAAGCTGAAAATCCAGAGGAAAAAACCAAAGATGCTAATTTAGCAAATCAAAAGACCGAGGAAAAGGATAATATTTTTTTGAACATCAGGGAATATGATATTGATTTAGATATTAATTCACAAACTGCAAAGCTCTATGGCGGTGAAATTAATGATTTAAAATTAAGCGCAAATATTTCTAATGAAGATAAAATGATGGTCTTTCCTTTGTCATTTAAGATGGCTTCAAATTCGGAAATTAGAATAATTGGTAACTTTAATCAAAAAGAGCATAAAAATAAATTTATTGGCTCTCTAGATGCAAGTGGAGATTCATTGTATGAAATTTTAGAATGGCTCGATATTAATCCTAAAAATGTAAAAATAAACAATCTAAAAAAATTCACCCTTTTCTCCGATGTTGAAATTAGTAATGATGATTTTATTTTCAAAAATTTATATTTAAATCTAGACGATAAAAAAACCGAAATTTACGGCGATATTGATATTAGAGATAAGGATTCAAAACGAATGGTAAATTCTATTTTAAAATTTTCAGAATTTGATTACGAAAAATATATTTCTATTCCAATTAACAACACATATTTTAACGAAGGGATTCTTTCTGATAAAATTTTATGGCTGAATCAAATTTATTCAAATTATAACTTAAAATTTAACTTTGATAAACTTATTTACGATCAAGAGATATTTGAGAATCAAGAGATAAAGCTGGATTTCGGACCAGGTTTTATAAATATTCCAAACAATAAATTTGCTTCACAAAATAATAATTTTAACATCGATTTTGCTCTCAAAATTAATGATAAAACCCAATTATTAAAATTAAAAATAGATGCCGAAAAATTAGCTGTAGATTATCAAAAAGATTATTTTGATAATCTTATGCCGGTTACCAAAACTATTTTTGACAGATTTTTTCAAATGCCTTCGCTTCAAGGTTTTGAAGGTGAGATTGATGTAGCGGTAAAAAATTTAAAAATTGCCGAAACACCCATAACTAACTTTAAATATTTTTCGCCAATTTCTTCAGTTACTAATCAAGCTAAAATGGAAATGGATATTTTTGATGGAAGATTTGATTTTAAAGGTATAAACGATATTAAATACAATAAAATTATTAACGGAACTTTTAATTGTAGGCTTTGTAATGTAACAAAAATATTTAAAACTTTATACAATGTCGATAATTTGGGTGGAATAGCAAATATATCGGGAAATATTGTTGGAGCGGGTAAATCAGTTTATGAATTTAAAAATAAACTAATTTCCGAAATTTCTTTAGCGGTTTCGGCGCCATATGCTAAAGGCTATGGCCTCAATGATTTTGTCAAAAAAATCTATGGTTACAAACCCGAATCAAATGACTTACAAAATCCAGAAGAAATTTTGCATCAAAAAACCGGTTTTACCCAATTTTTACAGGGCAAAGGCTTCGTAAATTTAAAGGGTGAAAAGAATAGTAATTTTTCAATTTCTCTAAAATCAACTGGAATTAATTCGGTTTTTTCTGGAATTATATTTTTGAATGAAGAGAGTGTTAATGGTACAATAAATACTATATTTTTAGCACCAAGCAAAAGTAAGCAAATCCCAATTAATATTGCCACCAATATTACGGGCTATATTGATGATGTGGCTATGGTTTCTAACTTAAATCAGGCTAGGCAATATCTTGGTATGGAGAAAATAGAAAAGTCAGAATTGGACAATATTTTGGTTGCAAAAACCGCCGAAAAACAAAAGGCCAAAAAGGAAAAAATTATTAATAACGCCAAAAAATTAGAAAAAAAAGCCAAGAATATTTCTTCGCAAAATTCTCAAGAAGAAGATGAGGAAAATGAAGAGGAGGTCACAACGGAAATTGTCGAAGAGACGCAAATTATCGAAGTTAACAAGCCTGCTGATGTAAGTAAGCAATCAGATTTTGTGATAATTGATAAGCCTGCCAATATTGAAAAAAAAGAAGCCGAAAATATCTCAATAATCAATCAAAATCCTTCCCAAGAAAATTCGTCACCAATCCCAATTAATAATAGCAATCAAGCTCCCTTAAATCAGTCTAGCGAACCCAAAAAGGCGGTAGAAACTGAAAATATAAACATTGTTGAACCTAGTATTTAATATGAAAATTTCCATCGAAAATATCAAAGAAAAAAAGGGTAAAGAAAAAATTACTTGCCTTACTGCCTATTCTTATCCAGTCGCTAAAATCTTAGATAATTTGGTCGATATTATTTTGGTTGGCGATTCATTATCGATGGCAATCTATGGCGAGGTAGACACCACTTCGGCAAATTTGGAGATGATGATAAATCATGGAAAAGCAGTGGTAAGAGCTTGTAGAAAGGCTTTAGTGGTGGTTGATATGCCAATAAATTCTTATGAAAATTCAAAAGAAACCGCATTAATTAATGCTAAAAAAATTATTGAACAAACCAAATGTGATGCAATTAAAATTGAAATAACCGAAGATTTAATTGATACGGCAAAATATTTAGTTAATAATAAAATTATGGTGATGGGTCATATCGGTTTGTTGCCTCAGCATGTCAAGGAAATTGGTGGCTACAAATATCAGGGCAAAGATGAAGAGTCGGCAAAAAAAATTTATGACATTGCTAAAAAATTAGAAAAAACTGGAATTTTTTCTTTAGTAATTGAAGCAGTTCCTGCAAGGTTGGCTAGCAAAATTTCGCAAAATATTGAAATTCCTACAATTGGTATCGGAGCTTCACTTGACTGCGACGGTCAGGTTTTAGTAATTGATGATTTACTTGGATTAAACACTGAATTTAAGCCAAGATTTGTCGAAAATTACGAAAATTTATCGCAAAAAATTGCGACAGCTGTAGAAAATTTTGCCAAAGATGTTAAGGATGGAAAATTTCCGACTGAAAAAAATATTTTATAAAGAAATGCAACTAAAATGTCCTGCAAAAATTAATATTTTCTTAAATATAGTTGCAAAAAAAACTGACGGCTATCATCAATTAGAATCAATATTTATCCCAATTGAGCTAAGTGATTTTTTAGAAATTAAACCTTCTACAAATTTCAAATTAACATTGAGCGGAAATTATCAAGATAAAATAGATTCTAATGAAAATATTTTGTTAAAAATTCTAGATTATTTTAAAAAAAATTATCAAATAACCGATAATTTCTCGATAAATTTGCAAAAAAATATTCCAGTTGGGGCTGGGCTTGGTGGCGGGTCTTCCAATGGTGCAGGTTTTATAAAAATACTTAACCAAATTTTTAATTTAAAACTCGATAAACAAAAAATGCAAGAAATTGCTTTAAATTTTGGCTCGGATATACCTTTCTTTTTCGAAGAGTCAGCTTGTATGGTGAGGGGCAAGGGGGAGTTGGTGGCGAGACTTCCTTTGCATATCGTGGAAAAATTTACAAATTATAAAATTTTGTTAATCAATCCAAATATTAATTTAAGTACAAAATTAATTTTCGAAAATTATCAAAAACTGATTAAAACCAATAAAATCAATTATTCAAAACCTATAGATATTGAAAATTTATTTACAAAAAATCTCGATGAAATTTTTAAAATTAGTAATAATGATTTAGCGCAAATTGCTTTTTCAATTCATCCAATTTTAATTGAAATTCTTAATGATTTAAAAAGTTTCAATCCGATTTTGGCGAATATGACTGGAAGTGGAAGTACGATGTTTGCGATTTTTGACAAATTAAATCTGAATTTAAATCAATGTCACAATTTTTTAATAAAAAAATATCCGAATTATTTTGTAAATATTAGTAATTTATTAAATTGATTGCTTGACACTGTGAGACATCGCATTATAATCCTTGCCCATTAAATTTTCCTTAAAAATAATCTTTATAAAATGACTAATAAAACTGAATATAGAAACGTAGCAATCATTGCCCACGTTGACCACGGTAAGACTACATTAATTGATGCAATGCTTCATCAAAGTGGAACTTTTAGAGCAAATCAGCAGATTGAAAATCGCGTTATGGACTCTAATGCCCTAGAAAAAGAGCGAGGAATTACCATTCTTGCGAAATGCACTTCAATTATGTGGAAGGATCAAAAAATCAATGTAATTGACACTCCGGGTCACGCAGATTTCGGTGGAGAAGTTGAACGCGTTTTATGTATGGCGGATAGCACTTTGCTTTTGGTTGACTCAGCCGAAGGTGTAATGCCACAGACCAAGTTCGTGCTTTCAAAAGCTTTGGCTCTTGGCCTAAAACCAATTGTTATTATCAATAAAATTGACCGTCAAGATGCTCGTCCAGATGAGGTTTTGAATGAAATATTTGATTTATTTGTGTCGTTAAATGCGAATGAACAACAGCTTGATTTTCCAGTTTTATATGCAGTTGGTCGTGATGGTTGGTGCGTCCGTGATATGGACAAGGATGAGCGCAAAGATTTATCGCCATTATTTGACTTAATTCTTGAACATGTTGCTCCTCCAAAATTCGATGTTGATGCCCCATTTACAATGTTGGCAACCCTTCTTGATCATAGTCCTTATTTTGGAAGAATGTTAACGGGTAGAATTTATTCAGGAAAAGCCAAAAACTTAATGAACTTCAAAGCTATCAATTTAAAAGGCGAGGTGGTTGAGCAAGGAAGATTGACCAAGCTCCATGTGTTTCGTGGTGTCGATAAAGTTGCGGTTGAAGAGGCGATTGCTGGAGATATCGTGTCAATTGCTGGTTTAGAAAAAGCTTCAGTTGCCGATACTTTATGCGAAATTTCGGTTACAAATCCAATCAAATCAACACCAATTGACCCGCCAACAATGGCAATCACTTTGGCCGTCAATGATTCTCCATTAGCTGGAACTGAAGGTTCTAAAGTTACTTCACGAATGATTCGTGATCGATTATTTTCGGAAGCCGAAACCAATGTGGCCATTAAAGTAAAGGAATCCGATGGAAAAGATGCTTTTGAAGTTGGAGGAAGAGGCGAACTTCAGCTTGGAGTTTTGATAGAAAATATGCGTCGTGAAGGTTTTGAACTTTCAGTTTCAAGACCAAGAGTTTTGTTTAAAAAAGACGAGTCAGGAAATGTTTTAGAGCCAATCGAAGAAGTTGTTGTTGATGTCGATGACAATTATTCGGGCGTTGTGGTAGAAAAATTATCAACTCGTAAAGGCGAAATGATTGAAATGAAGCCATCAACTGGTGGAAAAACTAGAATCGTATTTTTAGTTCCATCTAGGGGTTTGATTGGTTATCAAAGTGAATTTTTAACTGATACCAAAGGAACTGGCGTTATTAACAGAATTTTCCATTCATACAATGCTTATAAGGGCGAAATGAAAAATATTAAAAACGGCGCTTTAATTGCTACCGACCCAGGTGAAGCCGTAGCTTATGCTTTATGGAATTTGCAAGATCGTGGCGTGATGTTTATTAAGCCTCAACAAAAAGTCTATACCGGAATGATTATCGGAGAAAACTCAAAACAAGGCGATTTGGAAGTTAATGTGTTGAAAGGAAAGCAACTCACCAACATCAGGGCTTCAGGCACTGATGAGGCTATTCGTTTAACCCCGCCTCGCTTATTAACTCTTGAAGATATGATTACCTATATAGGTGATGATGAGCTAGTTGAAGTTACTCCAAAATCATTAAGACTTCGTAAAAAATTATTAGATCCAAATGACCGCAAAAGATTCGGTAGAGGCAAAGAAGAAAAATTCGATTTCATCGAATCTTAAATTGGTTTGAAGCCTTATATAATAAGGCTTCAGCCTCAATGAAAAATATTTTTAAAACCTGCTTGCTAATTTTTTTTTGAGCTGTAAAATTTTTGAATAATAATTATAAAAAATATTAAATATTTTAAATTTTTTTATATTTTTATAAAATAAAGTTTTATAAATTAATTCTAGTTTTAGAATATTGTTTTTTAAAAAAATTATAATTTACTTGGACAACAAATAACCCATTTCAAAATGAAGACATTAATCATCAAATACCTTCCAAGTGCAGAACATTCTAACACCAAAAAACTTTTAGATGTAGCAATTGCCGAAATCAAAAAATATCATAACCAAAATATTGAGGAGCTAGATTTGCTCTCAACCAAAGTGCCATTATTTGATAAAAATTCAATTCAATCCTATTACAAAAGAAATTATAACAATATTAATCTATCAGATGCCGAGCAAAAACTGCTCGAACAAAATGATTTATTGATAAAGCAATTTAAGCAGGCTGACTCTATAATTATTGCCTGCCCAATGCATAATTTTGGCTTTCCGGGTTTGGTTAAGTTATATCTTGATGCCGTGGTTTTCTTTAACGAAACCTTTGCATATGATAAAAAAATGATGATGGATAAAAAAATTCTCACCCTTTATACATCGGGTGCTGAGTATTCAAAAGATACCTTTAATCCGCAATTCCCAAATTGTGATGGTGTCGCCTTTACAGCTCATGCCTTGTTTAATTTCATGGGGTTCAGTCATGTTCAAACAATTGGCACGAGCCTAAGGGGCGAAGAAAATTACCAAAAAAACTTTTCAAAGGTTTCTTCTGAAATAATTGAGCTAATAAAAAAATGGTATTCCATATAATTATTAGCTAAATTTTATTTTTTTGGCAATAATTGGATCTTTTAATCTTTCGTTAATTAATTTTTCTAAGGCTTTTTTGATGTAATAGCTTTTTGATCTTTCTTCGGATTCGCATAGTTTGATTAATAACTTTTCAAGTTCAGCTGGAATCTGAGCAGAAATTGTAACTACTTTATTTTCTTTCATACTTTATTAATTTTATGTTGATATTGCGAAAAGTTATTATTAAAACAAATTTAAAAAAAATATTTAATTAATAAATTTTCATTTATTATTAGATTTTTATTTTAGCTTTTAATCAGCTTTTTATTAAAAATAAGAAATAAATTTTTTACCTGTGATTCATAATAAGAAAAGTAACATCTATAATTTTACTAAGTCCGAGCTAGTTCGAAAGCTTGAGGAATATGGTTTTAAATCATATTTATCGCATCAAATATTTAATTGGATTTATCAAAAAAATTATACAGATTTTAATAAAATGTCCAATGTTTCAAAAAAAAACATAAAAATTTTAGAAGATAATTTTAAATTTGAAAAGTTGACGATAACTAATTTAAAAAAATCTTTTGATGACACTCAAAAATTCCTAGTAAAATATTTAGATAATAAAGAAGTTGAGGCAGTATATATCCCCGAAGCAACTCGGGCAACGCTTTGTGTCTCTTCGCAAATTGGTTGTACCTTGTCTTGTAAATTTTGTCACACTGGAACGCAAACTTTGGTTCGAAATTTAGAGGCTAGTGAAATTGTTGCCCAAATTATTTTAACCAAAGATTTAATTGATGATTGGGACGCAAAAAATCGCAAATTAACCAATTTAGTTTTTATGGGAATGGGGGAGCCTTTTTTTAACTACGAAAATGTTGCTAAGGCTATCGAAATTATTTGTGACCAAGACGGCTTGGCCTTCTCTAGAAGACGAATTACCATTTCTACTTCGGGCTTAGTTCCAGAAATTTTACGATGCTCTAAGGAGCTAAAGACTTGCCTTGCCATTTCGCTCCACGCCACAAATGACCAGCTTAGAAATGAAATTATGGGTATCAATAAAAAATATCCTCTGCATGAATTATTTTCTGCTTGCAAAATTTATAACCAAGAAAATCCTCAACAAAAAATATTTTTTGAATATGTGATGTTAAATAATGTCAATGATTCCGAAGTTAATGCTAGAGAATTAGTTGCCTTGATTAAAAAATATAACATAAATTGCAAAGTGAATTTAATACCATTTAATGGCTGGGAAGGCTCAGGATACAAAAATTCTTCTAGAAATAATATTGAAAAATTTCGCGATATTTTGCAAAAAAATAATTTGATAACCACAATTCGTAAAACTCGTGGCGATGATGTGATGGGAGCCTGCGGTCAGTTAAAATCAGCTTCTATGCGTGAAAAAAATCACAAAAAAACATAATTTTATTTCAAAATTTCCTTTGATAAATGTCAATTCCCCCTCCCAAAATTTTTTTTGATAAAAAAAATTTTACCCTCCCGCACACGGGGAGGGTGATGAGACCGCTTTTTTTGATATTTTTTTTGACCCCCCCACGTCTCCAAGAATTTAACTACCGTTAAATTCTTTTCGTCCGCTCCCTGCGTAAAGCGGAGGAGCTTAGAACCGATTTCGTTGCGACTATATTTTAAAAATGTTTTTCACTAAAATTACTCGAAATATTAATGTAGGGGGGACGGCACCGCTTACTTGTTGAGTCATAACAATCCCACCCTGTTCTTTATTTTTCTTCGATGATAAAATTTTTTTCACGGCGTTTGCGATGACTATTGATAGCAAAGCGATGGGCTTCATCGCGCAGTCTTTGTAAATAAAAAGCCAAAGGAGAATTTTTTTCTAAAACCAAACTCTCCTTTCCTTCTTGATGATAGGTTTCATCGCCAGCATTGCGTTTAATACCTTTTGACATGCAAATTAATGGAATTTTTATTTTCAATTCTGCTAAAATTTCCGTAGCACTACTCAACTGCCCCTTACCTCCATCGATAATTAATAAATCTGGTAAAATTGTGTTTTTGACACTGGAAAACCGTCGATACAAAACTTGCTTTAACATGGCAGTATCATCTTTGGGAAGATTAGTTTTTTTATCATAAAATTCATTTTTCATATTATATTTGCGGTAACCGCTCTTGATAAATCCATCTGCACCTGCGGTAATTATAGCTCCAACGGCATTTTCTCCAGAAATATGACTATTATCATAAACCTCGATTCGTTGTGGAATTTTTGGTAAATCAAAGACCTTTTTCAATTCCATTAATAATTTTTTATTACTCATATTATGGGAGATTTTTTGCTCCAAAATTTGTATGGCAATATTTTTATTATCGGTCATTAATTGTGATTTCTCTCCTTTTTTTGGTAAAATAATTTCAACTTTTTTACCTTTTAATTCGGTTAAATATTGCTCCATTAAGCTTTTATCATTAATCTCGACATCAATAAATAGAGCACTTGGTGGCTTTTCGCCTAAGTAAAATTGTCCAATAAAATTCATTAATACTTCACCAATA
>JALREU010000038.1:7375-10982 GCA_023256705.1 Rickettsiales bacterium | reverse complement strand
CCCTTTTGTCTTTACTTTATCCAAGCACCGAGATTAGACCAAATCTTTCCATGACCTCGCCTACAATTCTGCCATCGCCATGCCTTGAAGCAAGGGTCATCAAGGAAAAATTTTTAATTTTTCTCTTAATTTTTCTTGATAAAAAAGGAATCATCATTAAACGATTATGCCAAAATGAAAAAATTATTGAATTTTTTTCAATAAAATTGGCGTGACTTTCGAAGCCGATAAATTTTTTTCTGCAAGTTTTGTAAACAAAAAATAAGTAAAAATAAATCAAATAACTTATAATTTTTCTTGAAATGTCATTCTTAAAAAAGATTTTTTTTATGAGAAGTTTTGCATTGTTTTTTATTTCCCAAAATTCAATTTTTTTATTTTTAAAAGGAATTTTTATAAACATATTATTTATAAATTAACTTTGAGCCCTTGCGCTTGCATCAAGACATCTTTAGCGATTGGCGCGGCAGCCATCGAACCGCTTTTTCCATGCTCAACAACAACTGAAATTGCATATTTTGGGTCGTGAATTGGAGCATAGCCAATGAAGATTGCGTGGTTGGCGTTGTTTTCACTTTCGGCTTTCGACATTTCTTTTTCTCTTTTGGAAATAACTTGAGAAGTTCCTGTCTTTCCAGCCATTTCATAGCCAGAAGTTAAAATCTTTTTGCCAAAAGCGGTGCCTCCAGCTTCATTAACTACTTTTTTCATGCCCTCTTGCACTAATTTCAAAAATTTAACATCAACAATCGGGTCATTTTTTAAGGCGTCATATTGTTTAAAAATATTACTATTTCTAACCAGATAAGGTTTGATTGGAATTCCGCCATTGGCAATTCTTGAGGCCACTACCGCCAATTGAAGAGGGGTGCCAAGAACATTTCCCTGACCGATTGCGGTGTTTAGAGTGTCGCCCTTGACCCAAGGTTGGTTGAAGACTTTTTTCTTCCACTCATCGCTTGGAAGGAGTCCAGATTTTGAGCCGTAAAGACTAATATCGAATTTTTCGCCAAAACCGAATCTTCTGGCTACATCATTAAAGCGCTCATGACCAATTTGACTAGCCAAATTATAAAAATAAACATTACAAGAATGTTTGATGGCGCTTACCAAATCAAGCGAGCCATGACCTTTTTCCTGCCAGCAATGAAAGGTTCTTTTACCAAGTTGATAAGAGCCATTGCAATAAAATCTTGTAGCTGGATTGAAGCCAGTTTCAAGAGCCGCCAAGGCAACCATGAGTTTGAAGGTTGAGCCGGGTGGATAAAGTGCCGAAATCGGCTTATTGTTTAGAGGTTTTTTTGGATCGTCATTTAATTGCTTCCAATAATCCCTAGAAACGCCCTCTACGAAATTATTTGGGTCAAAGGTAGGTGAAGAGCAATAGCCAAGAATTTCTCCAGTTTTGACATCCATAACCACAACAGATGCCACATCATTTTTAATTCTTTCTGTGATGAATTTTTGTAAACTAAAATCAATGGTTAAATTTATTCTAGAGCCTTCGGAAGGTTGTTTGATAGATAGGGTGCGAAGCGGAACCTCGTGAACATTGACTTCGACATATTTCACACCATATTTGCCACGCAAAACTGTATCAAAAGTTTTTTCGATACCACTTTTTCCGATGCGAAAATCTGGATGCATAAACAGATGTTGCTCATTTTCGTCAATTTCTTTTTCGGCAGGCAATGAGACATATCCAAGAAAATGCGAGGTTTCTGCGGGGTAAGGATATTTTCTGATGATACCGCTTTCAATCGAAACTCCCGGCAATAAATGAAAATTGGTTTCGATTCTTGCAAGGTCGTCCCAGCCAAGATTGTCAATTAACGATATAACATTTTTGCGTTTGGCGTTTTTAACTTTGTTGTAAAAAAGATTTTTGGTTTCTTCGCTAGTTTCAAGAATTTCACATATTTTATCGAGAGATTTTTTTATATTATTTTTTTTATCAAGATAAATTAATAATCTAAAATTACTTTCATTTCTAGTTAAGGGTAGGCCATAGCGGTCAAAAATCGTGCCCCTGCCCGCTGGATTTATCACAGGCTTAATTCGATTACTATCTGATTGATCTTTATATTCATCATATTTCCAAATTTGCAAATAGCCAAGCCTAAGCACCAAAATCCCTGATAAAGCTGATTGCGCAAGACCAAGTATCATGGCGCGTCTATTGAAAATTTTATTTTTTCTAATATCGCGAAGCATATTATTCTTCTAGTAATTTTTTGCTTAAATAATCAAAAAAAACGTGCATTGGAACGTAAACAAAAATTGAAATTACGAATTGAAGCAACATAATTTTAATTGAAATAAAATTTCCGGAAATTATCACAAAAAGAACCAACTTAAATGTAAGAAACAAAATTAAAAAAATTACAAATTGTTTCCAAATCTGAATAAAATTTTCTCTTGATAAGATTCTGCCATTGATAACAGAAAATATTTTTATTAATATAATGTAGCTTAGAGAGGTGAGGCCTAGGGGGTTGCCGTTAATGGCGTCATTCCATATTCCAAGAAAAAAAATAAAGGCTAGACCAAAGCGATTTTTGAATATTCCAAAGTAAAAAATTGCCATCAAATCAAAAAGAGGCCATAAATTGTTAATGCCTGCGACTCTAATGTTGGTGAGGTTCATTGCCGTTAATATTATGGCAAAAATATAAATAAGTGAGATTTTAGTAATTGATTTCTGTTCTAACATCAAATTAATTAAGATTGTGATTTAAAAAATGAATGGATTTTAACCAATTCGTTAAATTTAGTTTAAAGACCAGATTAAAATCAGATAATTTTCCTGATTAATTTTAAAGTGATTTGCGGTTAAATCAATATTAAAATTAACAATTACTTAAATAATTTGCTAAAATTTTTTCTAACTCTTTTTTTCCATTTGCCTTCATGATATGCACATGATGCTAGCAAAGGAATAACTGAAGTAGCTTCTGCATAAACCATTTGCTCAAAAGCTACATCAACCTTGCCCCAAGAGCAAGCCTCTTTAAGGGTTGATGAAGAACAGGCGCCATCTCTTTGATCGGCAACGGTTATTTGAATTGCATATTTATGCATATCGACTTCCTTGCCTAAAATTTCTGCGCAAACAACCGTGTCTTGAACGAAATTTTTCGGAACACCTCCGCCAATCATAAGCAATCCAGTAGTTCCTGCCTTGATTTTAATGTCCGTCAATTCTTTGAAATCACGAATTGAATCGATAGTAATGTGAGATTTTGGATTTTTAACTTGATGCAAAACCAAACCAAAGCCAGCTGAAGAATCAGTGAAGGCTGGGCAGAAAATTGGCACATTATTTTCGTAAGCAAGTTGAATCAATGAATCTTTCTTTTTGGCTTTCTTTTGCAAAAATTTGCCCATTTCGGCAATAAATTCTCTTGAAGAATAAGGCTTTGCCTTTAATGAATTGGCGATTTCAAAAATAGCGTGATCGCATTTTTGCAAATCTTCTTCATCGATGTAAGTGTCGTAAATTCTATCGATATAATTATCGCGAAGGAATTTGTCGTCAATAAAAGGAGTGCCTTGATAATGCTTAAAACCTAAGGCTTCAAAAAAATCCATATCAACAATCGATGAA
>JALREU010000038.1:0-7365 GCA_023256705.1 Rickettsiales bacterium | reverse complement strand
GTTGAGCCAGCAAGAGTTAAGATAACCGAGCAAGATTTGTCAGCTAACATCATGTTAAAAATCTCCGTAGCTCTTGCTAAATCTCTCGAGGTAAAAGACATTTTGTCCATTTGAGAAATTATTGGTCGTGCATCAAAAGAAGTGATGTCGATATGCTCTACTTGTTTTTTAAGTAAATCTTTTTTTGAAACTTTTTTATTTACCATAATTATGAATTATTTTTTTTAATATTTTGGTTTTCAATTTCTTGATACATTGACTCAATTGGCAGGTCTTTTACTTCGATTTGTAAGTTTTTGTTAAAGCCGTTAAATTCAGTTCTAATGCTTCGAGAATAAGCTCCAAGCTGAGCGATTTCAATGTAATCACCTGCTTGAATATTTTCAGGTAGATAGAATGGGCCTTTCATGGTATCAAGCGAGTCGCAGGTTGGGCCATAAAATCCAAATGCAATTTTTTCTGACGAAAGCTTTGATTCGCTTTTAATTCTAATGGCTTTGGTATGATAAATAAACCCTGGATAGCCTGCGTCAAATAAGCCCCCATAAGTTCCATCATTTATGTAAAGCATATGGTTTTTTCTTCCTTCAACTCTGACAATTAACGACCCAGATTCAGCTACTAAAGCTCTTCCTGGTTCGCACCATATTTTGCATTTATTCGATAAATTTAGATGATCAATTGCATCAAAAATTTCATCAAAATAATAATTTAAGTTTGGAGGAGTCATTGTTGGATAAACTGATGGAAAGCCCCCGCCAATGTCGAGAACATCAATATTTACTCCAGAGTTCTCAAGAACTTCTTTAGTGATCATGATGGCATTTCTATATTCAACTGGATCCATACATTGTGAACCAACATGAAAGCAGATACCAAGGCTTTTGGCGACGGTTCTAGCTTTTCTCAAAAGACCAGTTGAATCGGATGGCAAAATCCCAAATTTTCCAGATAAATCAATAGCAGAATGTGAATTTGGAATTGATAATCTAATATGTAATCCAAGATCTTTTGCGCCTTTAGTGGCTTTAACAATTTTTTCTAATTCGTCAAAAGAATCTAAGGAAAAATCTTTTATTTTGAACTTGAAATAAGCCTCAGCAATTGATTCTGGCGATTTAATTGGATGCATAAAATACATCTTAACATTTTCATTGCCAAATAACTCATCAATTAAATTTATTTCTGAAAGCGAAGCAACATCAAAATGCTTGATGCCATTATTAAATAAATGTTTTAAAACTTGACGATCTGGATTGCTTTTAACAGAATATAAAATTTCAGTAGGATTGCTGTTTGAAACAAATTCTTTTTGGAAAAACTTTACAGCTTTTTTGATTGAGGCTGGTCTGATGCAATAAACTGGAATTGTTGGTAAATTGGCTTTGATAAAGTCATCTATCATTACAAGATTATTGTTCGAAGATAAATCTTCACTTGGTTTGATGGAGTGGTTATCTATTTTATTATTTTTATTGGCTTTTTTGTTGCCATTGTGAAGATAATAAACTTTTGAAGAGACTCTTCGGTCATATTCTTGTTCTGGTTCCATTTCTTTTTAGTAAATTATAAATTAATAAAAAACAAAAAACTTATACAAATTTTTGAAAAAAAATAATAAGAGGGGCGGAAAGATAAAAAAAATTTTTTATTTGTCCACAAAAAAAATTAACTTTTTTTAAAAAACTGCTTTTTTTTAGGTTTTTTTTAAAAAATATTGAAAAAAATACCAATTTAGGAATTTTAAAAATAATAATTTGATATAATTTTTTTAAAAAATTAACCTTAAAAAAATATTAATCAAATAATAAATTTTATGAAATATTATCGCAAACAAATTTGTTTATTTTTTATCTCGCTAATTGTGTTTTTTGCAAACCCAGCCCTAGCTCAAGATATTGCTACCAATCAGCCAGCTGTTCAAGAAGATTCGACAAAGCTTTCAAATAAGGAATTAAGAAAGAAGCGCTATGAAAGCGCTAGTCCAGAACAAAAAGCTAAAATGGACAAGAGAAAAGAAATTTTAAAAAATTTAAGCAAAGAGCAAAGAGAACTTTTAAAGCAAGAAAATGAGCGTCATCGTCAAGAGGTTAAAAAAATCACTGGATATAACCCTTCAGAAATTTAATAAATAATTGCATGAAAAAAATAATTTTATTTTTAGTTTTTTTGACTTTAGAAAATTCTTTTGCTCAACAGAAAATTTCAAACCAAGTTTCCGCCCAAGTTTCTGCGGATAAAAAAAATAATAAACCATCTCCATATAAAAAATTTGATGATGCCATTGCAAATCTCTCTGAGTCAAAAAAAAATAAATTTCACGAAATTAATAATAAATATTTTCAAGAGCTTACCAAAAATAACACCGAATATCAAAAAAAATATAAAGAAATTTCCAATAAGAAAACTGTGGTCATGAATTTTTACACAATTTTTTCAAAACAGGAGCCTAAGGGCGGTAGAAGCGAGATTGCGGAAGAAATTAAAGTTTATAATCAAAAAATAGTTAATGAGTTTAAAAGCCTTACTCCAGACCAGCAAAAGAAAATCAAAAAAGAAGCTATGATTTATCGTAAAGCTATGAACAAAGCTCAAAAAGAAAGGAGAATTGCCATGAAAAATTTGTTTAAAGAGGATTTTGAGGCATTTAAAGAATCCGAAGATGATATTGAAATTGCTGATGATGAAAAATTATTAGAGAAGGATTTGCCAAAAGTTAATAATCAAAATAATAAAATTAAAAAGAAATAATACAAACAGAATTTATTGGTGCTCTCGGCATGACTCGAACATGCGCACATGGTTTAGGAAACCACTGCTCTATCCCCTGAGCTACGAGAGCAAAAATTTACTTTGCAAAATATTATTCTAATGAAGTCTGATGTAGCGCTTAATTTCATCAACTGAAAATTCCTGCAAATTTCCTTTTAATCGCAAAACCACCTCACCTTTTGGATTTACCAACCATGTTTCTGGAACCGCTTCAATATTGGCTATTTTTGTGAAAATTCCTTTGCTATCAACTCCAATTTTAGCAAATGGATTACCGCTTTGTTGTAAATATTTTATGGTATTTTCATCAATGTCGCGCCAAGAAATTCCATATAAATCTGCAATGGCTTCGCTTTGAATTTTTAATAAGATGTCGTGTTCGGCATGGCAAGTTGAGCACCAAGATGCAAAGAAATTTATGATGGTGTATTTGCCTTTTAAATCTTTTTTGCTAAAATCTTTAGACTTATCATATAATTCAGGTAGCGAAAATTCTGGCAAATCTAATTTTACACTGATAAAATTAATATCCTCTTCGAGATCTGATTTGGAATTGTCATTGTCGCTAGAGGCTTCTTGCTCTAGACTTTCTTGACCTTCTATATTTTGTTTTTGGTTAAGATTGTAGATTGCAAAAGAAATTATATAAATAAAAAGCAGTAAAATGCCAAGAGGTATAAATTTTTTCATAAAATAATTTTTTAAAATGACAAATCAGTTTACATTTAATTTAAAGTCTCAAGATAATAAAGCAAGAAGAGGAGAAATAAATTGTTATCATGGTTCAATTCAAACTCCAGCCTTTATGCCAGTTGGAACTGCAGGAACGGTCAAAGCAGTTAAGTTTGATGATATTATATCCACAAATTCTGAAATTATCCTAGGCAATGTTTATCATTTGATGTTAAGGCCAAGTGCTGATTTAATTGAAAAAATGGGCGGTTTGCATAAATTCATTGGCTGGAATAAGCCAATACTCACCGATTCTGGAGGTTTTCAGGTGATGTCGCTTGGAAAAATTGCAAAAATTTCCGACGATGGAGTCGAGTTTTCTTCTCATGTTGATGGCACAAAATATTTTTTGACTCCTGAAAAATCAATTGAAATTCAGCATCAGCTTGGCAGTGATATTACCATGATTTTTGATCAGTGCATAGAATATCCAACAACTTACGAAAAGGCTAAGCAAGCTATGGAGCGTTCTATAGACTGGGCTAGGCGTTCGAAAAATGCCTTTAAAAAGAGAGATGGATATGGTATTTTTGGAATAATTCAGGGTTCAACTTTTAAAGATTTAAGAAAAATTTCCGCTGACAATTTAATTGAAATTGATTTTGACGGATATGCGCTTGGAGGCTTAGCGGTTGGTGAAGGTCAAGAGCAAATGTTTGAGGTGCTAGATTATGCTCCAGATTTCTTGCCAAAAAATAAACCCAGATATTTGATGGGAGTTGGAAAGCCAAGCGATATTGTCGGCGCTGTTGCCAGAGGCATTGATATGTTTGATTGTGTCATTCCCACTAGATCAGGAAGAACCGGTCAGGCTTTTACTCGTCAAGGCGTGGTTAATATTAGAAATGAAAAATATCGTTATGATAATTCTCCTCTTGACGAAAAATGTAATTGCTATAGTTGTAAAAATCACTCTAAAGCTTATTTGCGTCATTTGGTTCAGTCTAATGAAATTCTCGGCTCGATGCTACTATCTTTGCATAATATCCAATATTATCAAGATTTAATGAGGTCTATAAGAAAAAATATTGAGGAAAAAAATTTTGGATATTTTGAAAAAAATTTTAATTCCGATTTTGACTAAAAATTATTTATTTTAATTTTAAATGCAAAAAAATCTTAAAAGTTATTTTTAAAAAAATAAGATTTTTGCAAATATCTTTAAAATCAATCTTATCAAATTATTATGAAATCAAGAATTTTCCTTAGCACATTTTTACTTTTAAATCTTGGAATTTTTAATGCCATTGCTCAAAACAACCCCAAGCCAGCTCCAAAAAGTCCGACAGCCCCTAAATTACCGGTTTCAACTTCGGAAAAACCGCCAGAACAAATTGAGTATGAAAAAGCTTTTAAATCATTAAGTTCTGCAAAAAAATCGAAATTTGATCAAGCAAATAGAGATTTCTTTAAAAAAATGATGGATGCCGTTAATAATTTAAATAACGAAGCCAATAGAATCGGAAAAATCTCTTCCCCATTGGCAATTATTAACAGAATATTTCCGAGTCATAATCAGCAAAATGCAAATTCAACTCCATATAATGAAAATTCAAACAAAACTTTCCAGCAATATTCTAAACTAGCTCCAAATCAGCAAAGATTAATCAAGCTTGAAATTATTAAATTTAGAAAAACTAACAATCAAAACGAACAAGATAGAGCAGCTAAAATGAAAGCGATTTTCAAAAAAGATTTTATAATGTTCAGACCTACCGAAAGCTTAACTAAGATTGAAGAAGATGAAAAATTGCTTTCTGTAAATTAGTTGTCAAATTCCTTGATTTTTTTCTTGGCCTTATTTGAAATATTGTTAATCTGCCTTGAAATTCCAGTTTTGTTTAGTGTTTTGTTGGTAATGTCCGATACAAATGGGTAAGCTAAAAGCAAGATTATAATAAAAACCAAAATTCTTAGTAAAAACATAAATTTGTAAATTGACAATAACTAAATTTTTTTTTTAAATATTAGTCATTATCAAAATTAATTGCAATTTATTCAAATGTTTAAAATCAAAAAAATTAGTGCTTTACAAATTTTGGATTCACGAGGATTCCCAACAGTCGAAGCCAAAATAGAGCTTGAGAATGGTGTCGTTGGAAATTGTGCCGTCCCTTCTGGCGCTTCAACTGGAAAGCTTGAAGCTCATGAACTTCGCGATGGAGATAGTTCGAAATATTTAGGTAAGTCAGTGCTAAAAGCTGTCGACAATGTTAATAATATTATCAATACAAATTTGATTGGCAAAGATGCTTCGAATCAAAAATTAATTGATCAAATTTTAATTGATTTAGACGGTTCAAAAAACAAATCTAAACTCGGAGCAAACTCGATTTTAGCTGTATCTATCGCCTGCTCCAAGGCTGTTGCTAATTCAAAACAAATTCCGTTTTTCGAGCATTTGGGCAATAAAAATGGCAATGTTTTGCCAGTACCGATGATGAATATTATTAATGGTGGAAAGCATGCCGATAATAAAATAGATATTCAAGAATTCATGATTGCGCCAATTGGACTTAACTCAATTGAAGAGGCTATTCAAGCTGGTTGCGAAGTTTTTCATAATTTGAAATCAATTTTAAAAAAACAAAATTTTAACACCAATGTTGGTGATGAAGGCGGATTTGCTCCAAATCTTAATTCAAGCAAACAGGCTCTAGATTTTATTTCTGAGGCGATTGTTAAATCGGGCTACAAAATTGGCAAGGATATCTATTTGGCGCTTGATTGTGCTTCTTCAGAATTTTATGAAAATGGCATTTATAAAATGGTTGGCGAAGAAAAGAATTTTAATTCAAAACAAATTGTCGATTTTTATGAAGATTTGGTGAATTCTTATCCGATATTTTCTATTGAAGATCCTTGTGCTGAAGATGATTATGAGGGTTGGAAGCTCATTACTCAAAAATTAGGTAACAAAATTCAGTTGGTTGGCGATGATTTATTTGTTACTAATCCAGAAATTTTGAAAAAGGGAATTGCAGAAAAGATGGCAAATGCAATTTTGATTAAAGTCAATCAAATTGGCACTTTAAGCGAAACTTTAGAAGCAATTGATATTGCAAATTTATCGGGTTACAAAAATATTATTTCGCATCGCTCTGGCGAAACTGAAGATTCAACAATTGCTCATATTGCAGTCGCCACCAATGCCGGTCAAATCAAAACTGGGTCACTATGTCGTTCTGATAGAACTGCAAAATACAATGAATTACTTAGAATTTCTAACTATCTTGGAGCCAGAGCCAAATATGCTGGAACCGCAATTTTAAAAAAATAATATGTCCAGAATTTCTTATTTAAATGGAAAATTTTTGCCTCATGAAGAATGCTTTGTTCACATCGAAGATCGCGGTTTTCAATTTGCCGATGGAGCCTATGAAGTTACATTATTTGAAAATGGCAAATTGATTGATGGCGAGTTTCATGCCAAAAGATTGATGCGAAGCCTTAATGAGCTGAATATAAATCATTCATTTAGTATTGAGCAAATTCTAGAAATTCAATTAGAATTATTTAAAAAAAATAATTATCAAGGCAAAGCCACTTGTTATATTCAAATCACCCGAGGCGCATTTAACAGAGCACCATATTGTCCAAAAAATCTTGAACCAACTATTTGTGCTACAGTTTCGCCAAGAAAAACGGTAAGTGAAGATGAATTTAAAAATGGCTTTAGAATTATGACCCATGATGATATTCGCTGGCATCGTTGCGATATTAAAACCGTTAATTTATTGGCCTCTACTTTGGTAAATCAAAAAGCTAAAGACTCAGGATTTGACGATGCAATTTTTGTGCGCAATAATGTTGTAACCGAAGCCACTTATGCCAATGTTTTTATGGTTGATAATAACAATA
>JALREU010000037.1 GCA_023256705.1 Rickettsiales bacterium | reverse complement strand
TTTCTCATTTTGTAATATTGAAACTGGAAAGCCTGACGCAGTGAACGACCATGAACCAGATAATGTTGGCGATGTTGCCAAATTTTCTAACTTAAAACATATTGTTATTACTTCGGTTGACCGTGATGATTTGGCTGATGGCGGTGCCTTGCAATTTGTGAAATGTATCGAAAATGTTCGAAAAAAATCCCCGCAAACCACAATTGAAATTCTAACTCCTGATTTTCTTCGTAAAAATGGAGCACTTGAAATAGTGGTCAAGGCAAAGCCAGATGTATTTAATCACAATATTGAAACCGTGCCGAGTTTATATACATCAATTCGACCAGGGGCTAGGTATTTTCATTCGCTTTGGCTTTTAAAAAGAGTAAAAGAATTGGATCCTACAATTTTTACTAAATCTGGTTTGATGGTTGGTCTTGGCGAAACCAAAGAGCAGGTGCTTCAGGTTATGGATGATATGCGTTGTGCTGACATAGATTTTTTGACTATCGGACAATATCTTCGACCAACTATTCGCCACGCTCCAGTTGATAGATATGTTCATCCTGATGAGTTTGATTTTTATCAAAAAATGGCATATAATAAGGGTTTTTTGATGGTTTCAGCTAGTCCATTGACTAGATCATCATACCATGCTGGCGAAGATTTTGAAAAAATGCGCAATGAAAGGATAAAAAAACTACAAAATCAAATTTAAAAATAATTTGCCATTATTTTAAATTTAAAACTATTTTAAATTTAAAACTACGGCAAAATTATTTTCATTTCTTTTAACAAATAAAAATGCTTTTTTGTTTTTTTGCGAAGCATCACGAATAATTTCTTTAAAACCCTCGATAGAATTTACAGGAATTTGATTGACTGATAAAATTATATCACCCGTAATTAAACCCTTATCAAAGGCTTCGGATTTTGGGGTTATATCATTAATAACTAAACCCTCAACATTATTGCCACGATATTCATTTAAAGTTAGACCTAAAAATTGTGGATTAACTACCGGCTTTCTGTCGATATTACGATTTTCAGGTCTTTTGATTTCAACTCTTTCATCGTCTTTTGCTTTTTCAATCAATAAATTTAGGACCTTAATTTTTCCTTGTCTCCAAATATGCGCTTTAACATATTTGCCAATTGGAGTTTTAACAACAATTTTTGGCAAGGAACGCATATCTTCAACATCTTGCTCGTCAAATTTAAGGATAATATCGGTTGGAATAATTCCAGCTTTATCAGATGGTCCACCGCTGGCAACGTCGCTAACAAAAGCCCCGCGAACTCTGTCTAAGCGAAGCGAATCAGCTAAATCTTCGGTGACATCTTGAACTGAAATTCCAATCCAGCCACGAGAAACTTCGCCAATATCTCGAAGTTGACGAATAATTTGAATGGCATTTGATGAAGGGGTAGCAAATCCAATTCCAACGCTTCCACCAGAAGGTGAATAAATTGAAGAGCTAATACCAATTACCTCTCCTTTGGTGTTGAAAAGCGGTCCACCAGAATTGCCTTTATTAATTGAAGCATCGGTTTGAATATAATCATCGAGCTGACCGTTATTTATGTCGCGACCACGGGCTGAAATAATTCCAGCAGAAACTGATCCGCCAAGACCATAAGGATTGCCAATTACGATGGTCCAATCACCAATTCTTGCTTTATTTGAGTCGCCAAAGCGGGCATATCTAAGTTCTTTGTTGGTAGAGATTTTTAATAAGGCTAAATCAGTTTTTTTATCGATACCAATAATTTTTGCTTTATATTTAGAACCATCAAATAAATTGATATTAATATCGTTTGAATCTTCAATTACATGACCATTGGTAACAATATAACCATCGCTTGATATTAAAAATCCTGAGCCAATTGAAGAGATTTTATTTCTGCTATCAATATCTTTTTTATCTAATGATCTAGAAGAGTTAATGCCATATTCTTCTTCGACAATAGATTTGTAGCTAGATTCTTGTGATGATGAAATATTTACAACGGTTGGTAATAACTCTTCGACAATATCGGCGAAGCCATCAACTCCAATATTTTTTTGACCAGATAGTTGGTAATTTCTGGCAATTTTGTTGTTTTGAGCAAAACCATTTACTGAGATAAATGATAAGGCAATAATTAAATAAAATTTAAATGAAAATAGAGTTTTCATGAATTTAGTTTTTAGAGTTATTAAAATATTTAAAAAAGTTGTTATCTTGAGAAATAATCATTTTGGTGTTATTGTTGCCAAGTGCTACCTTGTATGCACTCATGGAGCGATAAAAATCGGCAAATTCAGGGTCTTTACCAAGAGAGCTGGCATATATTTTATTAGCCTGACTTTCGCCATTACCACGCACAATATCGGCATTTTTTTTGGCTTCGGCGATAATAATGGTTCGCTGTTTATTGGCTTCGGCGCGGATTTTATCTGCTTCTTCCGCTCCTTTAGCACGAATTTCTCTAGCTTCTTTTTCACGCTCGGTTTGCATTCTGGCATAAATTGCATCAGAGTTTTCTTTTGGCAAATCTGCTCGCATAATTCTTACATCAATAATATTAATGCCAAAAATTTTTGATGAATTACCAACAGCTTCTTTAATTTTTTTCATAATATCCCCACGATTTTCAGTGAGAAGTTCGTTGAGATTGACTTCACCGATAACTTGTCTAAGGCTAGAATCAAGGATGCCTGATAATTTGTTTGATAATCCAAAAGAACTACCAACGGTTGTATAAAATTTTAAAGGGTCGGTTATTTGGAATTTAGTATAGGCATTGATGATTAATCTTTTTTGATCTGATGCAATTACTTCTTGCTCGGGAAGCGATAAATCTATGATTCTTTTTTCAAAGAAAATATTATTTTGAATAAAAGGAAGTTTAAATTTGATGCCAGGAGTGTTTATCACTCGAATTGGTTCGCCAAATTGAAGGATTAAAACTTGTTGCCTTTGGTCGACGGTGAATAAAGAGCCCTGCAAGATTATCGCCAAAACTGTAAGGATTATTAAATATCTTTTGATGTTTTTGCTCATAATTATTTACTGGTTTGATTATTTTTTTTGCTTATTTCATTAAGTGGAAAATATGGCATTACTCCACCTGATTGCGAATTTTTATCTATATAAATTTTGTCGGCATCGCCGTAAATTTTTTCCATAGTTTCTAGGTAAATTCTGCGTTTAGTAACTTGCTTTGCTTTGCTATATTCATTATAAACCGCTAAAAATCTTGAGGCCTCACCTTGGGCATTTGCCACGACTTGCTTGGCATAAGCTTCGGCCTCTTCTTTCATTTGCGAAGCGGTTCCTCGAGCACGAGGAATGATGTCATTGGCGAAAGCTTGAGCTTCGTTAATTTCTTTTTCTTTGTCGGCTTTGGCGGTTTGAACATCGCGGAAGGCATCAATAACTTGTTCAGGAGGGTCAACTCGACGCAATTGAACTAAAACAACACGAACTCCGGCCTGATAAGAATCTAAAATTTCTTGAAGTAAATTTTTGGCATCTTGTTCAATTTGCATTTTGCCATCTGATAAGGCTTGAGCAATAGGAGTTCTGGCGATAATTTCACGCATGGCACTTTCGGCGGATTTACGAATTGATTGATTTGGTTCGGCAATGTTGAAGACAAAATCTTTTATGTCGGCAATTTGCCATTGAATTTGAAATTGAATATCGACGATATTTTCATCGCCCGTTAACATTAGGCTTTCAGCATTGAAATTGCGACCATATTTGTCGGAATTTTTTTTATTTGAAGAAAAACCGAATTCTTCGGTGTTAACATTGGTTACGCTTTTTTTGATCACTTGACCAAATGGAAAAGGAACATGATAATTTAGACCTGGGTCAGTGATTTTGTAAAATTTGCCAAAATATAAGGTTACAGCATTTTCATCGGGGTCAACCTTATAGAATCCAAAACTTAAATAAACTAATAAAATAATTAGTGCTATAAGACCAATTCCAGATTTAGGTGTTGCGGACTGATTGTTATTGTCGAATAATTTTTTAAAAAAATTAGAAATTTTTTCAAAAATTTTATCTAGAAAATCTTTGCCATCATTGTTTTTATTGGGCTTGTTTTTATTTTTGTTGTCATTATTTTTTTTGCTTGAAGAATTATTTTCTTCGTTTTTTGGTTGTGAACCCCACGGTCCGTTGCCCCAAGGACCTTTATCTCCATTTGATAAATTGGAAATATTTAGCAATATATTATTTAGAAAATTTGGTTTTGGTATGTTTTTATGCATCAAAAAATTAATTGAGTTTAATGGTAAAAATATTTTAATATTTATAAAAACAAATTCAATTAAAATTTTATGAAATTTAATGACAACAAGAACTTAAATGATTTTATCTCACCAAAGAACCATATTAAAGGGGTAAAAAAAATTTTTTTAATCGCTTCGGCTAAAGGAGGCGTTGGAAAATCAACTATTGCCAGTAATTTAGCTCAATATTTGGCAAATAAAAAATTAAAAATTGCTTTAGTAGATGCTGATATTTATGGCCCATCTATTGTAAATTTTTTTGATATAAAGCAAAAGCCCAAACTTGAAAATAATCTTTTTTTACCAATCGTAAAAAATCAGGTAAAAATTATGTCGATAGCCAGCATTATCGAAGAAAATCAAGCAGGAGTTTGGCGTGGACCGATGGTTACTAAAATTTTGCATCAATTAATAAATTTGGTGAATTGGAGTTTTGATGGAGATGAAATTGATGTTATGATTGTCGATATGCCACCAGGAACTGGAGATGTGTATTTAACTATGGCGGAAAGATATTTTATTGATGGAGTATTTTTGGTTTCTAGCCCGCAAAATATTGCAGTTATTGACTTGGTAAAATCAATTGATTGTTTTCGAAAATTAAATATTCCAATTTCTGGATTGATACAAAATTTGGCATTTTATGAAATAGATGGTCAAAAAAAATATTTATTTGGTAAGGATGGCGCCAAGGATTTGGCTCGTAAACATCAAATTGATTTTCTTGGAGACATTGCTATTGACGAAAATATTTCTAAATTTTGTGAAGAAAAAAAATTATTTGTTAATGAATATTTAAATGAAGAAATTAATAGAGTCTTTGAGAATATTTTACATAAAATAAATGCTTAACCAAGAATCTGATTTTTTAGAACCCGATAATTTTTCTTAATTATTAAAAAAAATTAAGGATGATGGAAAAATCGAACTCTTTTATTTGTTGGATAAATTCATTAATGATGATGGCGAAAATGATTTAAAAAATTTATTTTTAATCAATGATTTTATAAATTTACAACAAAATAAATATAGCGAATTCAAGGCAACTTATGCTTATGAAAAACTTCCAATTTTTTTATGGGAAATTGATTCGCTAACGAGCCTTAACTTTTCTTCTGCTTGTCAAATATCGCCTCCAAAAAATTTATCAAATTTAAGTAATTTAACTTTTTTAAATTTAGCAAATTGTAAAATCGATGATTTTGATTTTTTAAAATCAATTCATAATTTAATTTTTTTAAATATTACCAATACCTCTCTTAGACATATTCCGGAGGTATTCAGGGGTTTACAAAAATTAAAAATTCTAAATCTATCAAATAATCCAAATATTCTTGAAGATGAAGGTTTGATCACTTATCAAAAAATCCAAAATTGTGATGATTTAAAATTTCTCTCTATAAGAAATAATGCCTTAGAAATTATGCCTCCAGCGGTTTTGCAATTAAAAGAAATCGAGGCAATTGACTGCCGAGAAAATTTGATTTACGAATATGATGGTTTGCACAAGCTTACAAATTTGCAGGGGTTTTATCATGATCATATGCGCGATTCAAGGCAGTTATCAAAATTCTTTGGAGTTATAAAAAATATAAATTTAATCAAATCGAGTTTATTTTTGATGCATTATGCTCCAACTTATGGGATACCGCTTTCATTTCAAGGGCAATCCTCAATAACTCTGGATTCAGCGGGTTTTGCTAAAAGAATACAAGAGGTTGAATCGGCGGATTTTAAAATAGCTAAACCATCAAATACTCCAAAGGATTTGGTTACAGAAATGCTGGAAACGGGAGGTAGATTGCTTGCAATATAAAAACGAATTTTTAAAATAGTTTTACTTAAAAAAAATATAATTTTTACACAAATGCAAGAGATAATTTCAAATTACAACCACCAATCAACTGAAAAAAAATGGCAAAATGAATGGGCGAAAACTGAAGTTTTTAAATTTCGCAACGACGCTTTGGCTCCAAAATTTTATGCCCTTGAAATGTTTCCATATCCATCGGGAAAAATTCACATGGGACATCTACGAAATTATACTATAGGCGATGTGGTAGCTAGATTTAAAAAGCTCAAAGGCTTCGATGTTCTTCATCCTATGGGATTTGATGCTTTTGGTTTGCCAGCAGAAAATGCCGCATTGCAACATAAAATTCATCCAGAAAATTGGACGCTTTCAAATATTGAAAATATGCGTCAAGAATTAAAGTCGATTGGTTTGTCGATTGATTGGGAGCGTGAAGTAATAACCTGTATGCCAAATTATTACAAGCACGAACAAAAAATATTTTTGGACTTTCTGGATCAAGGATTGGCATATCAAAAAGAATCTTTTGTTAATTGGGATCCAATTGATAAAACTGTTTTAGCAAATGAGCAAGTAATTGATGGAAGAGGGTGGAGAAGTGGAGCTTTAATCGAAAAAAAGAAATTAAAACAGTGGTTTTTAAAAGTATCAGAATTCTCCGAAGAATTGTTATCGGAGCTAGAAAATCTTAAAGGCTGGGACGAAAGAGTGCTTTCAATGCAAGAAAAATGGATTGGAAAAAGTTCGGGCTTACTTATTGATTTTGCAATTAATTCGGCGCCAGATTATATTTCTAAAAAATCTCTTGAAAAAGGTATTAAAATTTATACCACCCGACCAGATACTTTATTTGGAGCATCTTTCTTGGCAATCTCACCGCATCATCCTTTGGCTTTAGAAATTGCAAATCATAATGCTGAAATTAAAAATTTTATTGAAGAGTGCAATAAAAATGCGGTTGATGAACAAACCCTTGAAAAGCAAGAAAAAAAGGGTATTGAAACCAAAATTACCGTCACAAATCCACTTGATGAAAATTCGCAATTAAATGTTTTTATTGCTAATTTTGTATTAATGGAATATGGAACTGGTGCAATATTTGGTTGCCCAGCTCACGATGCCAGAGATTTTGAATTTGCAAAAAAATATCAACAAAAAATTACTCAAGTTGTTGGTTCTAGTGACAATAAGGAGGTGCAGTTGCCTTATTTAGATGAAGGGGTAATGATTAATTCTGGTTTTTTAAATGGTCTAAAAAATCATGAGGCAAAAGAAGTGGTTTACAAATTTTTAAAAGACAAAAATATTGCTGAAAAGAAAATCAATTATCGACTTCGTGATTGGGGGGTTTCAAGGCAAAGATATTGGGGTTGTCCAATCCCTATTTTATATCTTGAAGATGGCAGAGTAGTTAAAGTTCCGGAGAGTCAACTTCCGGTTGAATTGCCTAAAGATGTTGAATTTACTGGTCTTGGAAACCCACTTGAAAATCATCCAACTTGGAAATATACCAATTATCAAGATGTTGATGGAAAAATTTACAAAGCAATTAGAGAAACCGATACCTTTGATACTTTTTTTGAAAGCTCATGGTATTTCTTGCGTTACATTTCGCTTGAAAAAAATAAAGCTTTTGATAAAGATTTAGTCGATAAGATTCTTCCAGTTGATCAATATATTGGTGGTGTTGAGCATGCAGTTTTGCATTTGTTATATTCTAGATTTTTTGTCAAAGCTTTAAAAAAATGCGGATATTTATCGGTCAGTGAGCCTTTTAAAAACCTTTTAACACAGGGTATGGTATGCCATCATACCTTTAAAGATGAGGCTGGAAATTGGGTATATCCAAGCGAAGCTATTGAGGTAGAAAAAGATGTATTTATTCATGAAAAAACAAGGGAAAAGTTAATTAAAGGGCGCTTTGAGAAGATGAGTAAATCGAAAAAAAATGTGGTTGAGCCAATTAATATTGTCCAAAGCTATGGAGCGGATACCGCCAGATTATTTATGTTGTCAGATACTCCAGCTTCAAGAGATTTGGATTGGTCTGAAAGTGGCATTGACGGGGCTTGGCGTTATGTCAATAGATTATGGAAATTGGCAAAAAATTTTAGCAATTTAACTAAAAATAAAAACTTCAATAAGCATTGCGACTTTAACAATCTTGATGTTTTTACCAAATCGCAATTGGAATTATTAAAATTAAATCACAAAACAATTTTTTATATTGAAGATGAGTTGACCAAGCTCAATTTTAATCGAGCAATTGCTAAAATTCGTGAATTCACCAATTTCTTAGAAAAATATCAATTAAAAAATTTTGATGAAAATAATTTAGAGATAAAAAATGACTATGAATTATTTTATTTTTCCTTAAAGAATTTGGCAATTTTACTGTCGCCAATTACCCCTCATTTAGCCGAAGAAATTTGGTTTGAGCTTGAAAATCAGGGTTTGGTATGTGCTACAAAATTTCCAATTTTTAATACAAATTTTCTAAAAGAGGAGCAGGTTTCTATTGCAATTCAGGTTTCTGGTAAGTTAAGGGCGGTGATTGAATTAGCAAAAGATTGCCAAGAAAGTGAAGTTAAGGAAGTGGCGTTGAAGCAAGAAAATGTTCAAAAATTTTTATCAAATCAGGTTGTCAAAAAAATTATTTTTGTCCCAAATAAATTATTGAATATAGTGACTTAAGTTTTTTTCATAGTAAAATCAAGCCTTTGAACGATAATTAATGATTCAAAATCCATAATAAAATAATCTATTTTAATTTCTAGATTAGAGATTATTGCCTATACTTAACCGATGATAATTTGCAATTATTTATTTTATTAGTTAAAAAAATTGATAAATGTCAATATCTTATGTTCCAATTTTGATACATTTTTTAAAATATAATAAAAATATAAAATACTATTAGGGATAATTAAATAAAAATTTCTAATATATAATTTAATAATTAAAAATAGTTTTTTTATTATTTAATTCTAATATTATATAAATAAAATATTAAAATATTATAATTCTATTGTTATAATTATTTATTATTTAACTATATAATTATTCAAAATCTTTTTGATAACTTAAATTATATTTAATTAAATAAATTTTATTCAATTTGATTAGAGTAATAATAACCTTTTAAAAAAAAATATGAAAAAACTAAAAACTAAAAATAAATTTTTTCCAAAAATATTATTTGGACTCAAAATAAATATTTTGCTAATTGCAAATTCATATGCTGGCGGATACTCATCTTCCTTATATTCGACCTCTGGTCTTGGAACGGCTTATAGTGGTTCGGCAACAGGTTCTCACGATATTAGTGATAGTTTTTTTAATCCAGCTGTAACTGCAGGAATGAGTAAATCCGAAGTTATTTTGTCTGGTAGTTTTTTAAATTTATCAATTGATCCAGATTTAATGCAATCAAATCTAGCACCAGCTGGAACTGAAACCAGAAATGTTGGCGCTAAAAAATTTATTCCTGCCCTTTATGCTTCTACTCCAATTAATAAAAATATTAACCTAAATTTTGCGGTTACTACACCATTTGGTCTTGAAACCAGATATAATAGAAATTGGGTTGGTAAATATCGTGCAGTGGATAGTTCAATTTCTACTATGAACTTTAACCCGTCTCTAGCTTTCAAAATTAACGACACGCTTTCTATTGGAGCTGGATTAGTTGCTCAGCGCTATGAAGCTGAACTTACAAAAAAAGCTATATTAAATGCCAATCCATTTGTTGAAGGCTTTGGAAGATTAAAGGGTAGTGATTGGGGATATGGATTTAATTTAGGTGCATTATATAAGATTTCTTCAAACACTAATGTTGGTGTTGGTTATCGTTCCGCAATTAAACATAATTTAAAAGGTATTACCAGTGTTAACGATAATTTGATGGTATCAAAATTCAAATCTAATACCACTACGCCTGAATCTATAACTATCGGGGCTTCTCATAATTTAACTAATGATTTACAAATTTTATCCGATATTACCTTAACTAGATGGTCTCGATTAAAATCTTTAAGAGTGACCACCAATAATCCGCTTCTTGATTCAACTTCAAAATATAATTGGAATAACTCGGTATTATATTCAGTTGGTTCAAATTATAAAATCGGCAATAAAGATATTTTTAGATTTGGTTTAGCCTACGAAAAAGATGCGGTAAATGACAGAAATCGTGAACCTACCGTTCCAAATGGCGATAAATATTGGGTAACAGCGGGTTTAAATCATAAATTTGAAAATAATTTAGAAGTTGATTTCACTTATGCTTATCAAAAATACAAAGCTAATAAAATTAATATTAACGAAATGGGAAATAATCAAGGAACCTTGGTTGGAAAATATCAGCTTAGAGCAGATGTAATTTCGTTAGCAATTAAGAAGCAGTTTTAGGAATTAATTGGTGATTAAATAACTTTTTATTCAAAGAATTCAAATTATTGCAAGAAAATAAATTTTAACCATATTGTTTTAATTAAGTTCAAAAATATTCAGCATAAAGTTTTTTGATTATTTATGAAATTGATAGAAATTCAATTGATTGATAATTTTTATAATCAATCAATTGAACTATCAACTCCATTATATTGGAGATTGATTTTAAATTCAAATATTTGGCCAAATATTTGGTATTTAAAATTTAAGAAATTTAATTCATTTTAGAAATTTCAGGACCTCTAATTTTGAATAAATATATTGCTACAAAAAAATATCAAATAAACTTTTTTAAAATCTAAATTATTGTCTTTTAAGGCAATAATTTAAATTTTGTCTAAAGCTAACCTATTGTTTAGTTGTTTTTGGTTTAGATCTGGTTTTTTGTATTTTATGTCAAGTAGTATCAATATCGACCACGGAATTAAGTTGGTTAAAAAATTAAGTTTATGTTTTTTAAGATAATCTTAAAAAAAAATGCAACAAAGAATTTTAAATTTAACAAATTCTTAATTTTTAAAAATAATGATATTTTTATACTTCTTGCAAATTTATCTTTTGTAGATTCTATAGGAGAAATTTTCTTACCGTTACTTAATGGATCTACGTTGGTGATTCCTCCAGCTAAAACTGCTGCT
>JALREU010000036.1:256-11288 GCA_023256705.1 Rickettsiales bacterium | reverse complement strand
CATATAACTGCAATTCCATGTAAGTAAGTATAACCGATTACCCCTATAAACATATATCCACTATTATTGGTGGCAACGGCACTAAGGGCAATCATCATTGGTTTTTCTTTACGACTGGCGAGAAGAAAATCGCTAGAGTTATTTTTGGATTTTAAAGCTGAGGCAATGCCAATTATTATAAATATGCTCATAAAAAGAGCGAAGCTTGTTAAAATCATATAATTATACTAAAATTTTGCATATTATTTAAAACTTGTTGATAAACTGGTTGGCTAATTTGACAAGAGGTATAAAAAAAATTAATACCGTTATTAAAATTGTATATTGCAGGACCTGAATTATAGGGATTAATCTGAACCAATTGAATATAAGAATTTAAATTTTCAATAAATGGAACGGTTGGACAAGATTGCAATATTTGATTTCCAGTATTCAAGCTTGAGATTGAAGTTAAATAACCAAATTGGTTATGATTATGGATTTGGGCTTTAGATGCATTAAATAATTCTGGACTAAAAGCGATTTGTTGGTGATGTAACAAACCTTTATTATCAATAATTGGTTTATATATAAATCCCCGATCAATCCTTTGCAATCTGCTTGCTCCAATTCTTTGCATATGAGATAAAACTGAATTTGGAATTACATGATTTTGACTTATTTGGTTTTGCATTAAAAAATTACAAAAATTTGGTTAAATAATTTAAAATTAAACTATTTTTTTAAAAAAAATTTGTTAAATTATATAATAAAAAATTTAATATAAAATATTAATATGTTGCATCCAAAAATTTTAATTATTGCGGGTTCTGATTCGGGTGGAGGGGCTGGAATTCAGGCTGATATTAAAACCGCATGTGCCCACAAGGTTTATAGTGCTAGTGCCATAACCTCTTTGACTGCCCAAAATACGCAAAAAGTTTATGATATTTTTGATGTTCCTTTGGAATTTTTAAAAAGACAAATTGAAGTTGTAATTGATGATATGAATTTTGATGCCATTAAAATCGGAATGTTGTCGAGTACTGAAATTATTGATTTAGTTGCCAATATTATAAAAAATAAATGCAAAAAAATTCCAATCATCCTTGATCCAGTTATGGTCGCAACTTCGGGAGATGTGTTGTTGCAAAATAATGCTATTGAAAATTTGAAAAAGAAGTTAATTGCTAAATCGTTAATTGTAACGCCAAATATTGATGAAGCAGAAATTCTAAGTAATATGAAAATTCGCAATTTAAGCGATATGCGAGAAGCTGGAACAATCATTAAAAATATTGGCTGTAAGGCAGTTCTAATTAAGGGGGGTCATCTAAGTTTTAAAGATGGAAATATTCACAGTTTATTACTTGATGATGAAGATGATTTTTATTTGGTTACAAATAAAAAAATAGGTATAAAAAATATTCACGGCACTGGTTGCACCCTGGCCTCGGCCTTGGCTTGTAATATTGCCAAAAAACTTGATTTAATTACTGCGGTAAAAAAAGCCAATGATTATGTTTATAATTCTGTTGTAAATAACATCAAGGCAGGCAAGGGCAGTGTGGTTTTAAGACATTGGTAATATGAAAATATTTTTGTTAATTTTATCTTTATTTTTGGCAAATTGTTCCAAAGATTGGAGTTATAAAAGCGATAAGGTTTCACAAAACTGGGGCGATATTAAGCCGGAATATAAGTTTTGTAAAGTTGGATATAATCAATCTCCAATCGATATTTCTAGTGAAATGTTTCAGGAGTCAAATGATAATATCGTAATTGCAAATTATGGTAATTCTGAATTTGAAAAAATTCGTCAAAAATATTTTATGAAAATAAATATTTTTGGTAAAAATTTTCATCAAAAAGCACCTCTTCATCTTCGTTTTTTATCACGACACCAGAGGAAATATCAATCAAATTTTCATTATTTAACTTAAGATATTGAATTATTTTTGGGTTGTTAAAGTAATTTTTTACTGAAATTTTATTAAGATTATCATTTGAATTTGAGATTATTAAATCATTATTTTGTTTAGATAATTTTAAATCCTTTAAATCAAAATTATTTTGATATTGGATAATATTATTTCCAATACCCTCTTCAAAAATTTCGTCAAATCCGTGATTATTTTCAAAAATATAGGTATCATCACCCCCGCCCCCATAAATTTTATCATTACCAAGACCAGCCCTTATAATATTTGCAAGATTATTTCCATAGATAATATCGTCATAAATTGTAGCCTCGATATTTTCTATATCATTAATTTCGATTTTATAATTTGCTGAATTTGCCAAATTATTGGTTAAATCTAAAAAAATTCCATTTTTAAAATTGCTAAGGTCTATTAAATCAATACCACTTCCGCCGTCGATTTTTATATTCTTGGCTCCAGCGATTATTGTGTCATTGCCTTCATTTGCATCAATAATATCTTCGCCAAAAATTGAGTTGATTACATCATTGCCACCTCCAGCATTGATTTTATTGGCACCAAAACCAGCAACTACAATATCATCACCATTTCCTGCAAATATTTCATCATTGCCATCTTCGCCAAAAATTAAATCATCGCCAGAATTTGAAAAAATTTTATCATTTCCTTCACCACCTCGAATTAATATATTACCAAGTTGATAATCTGGACTCGAAAAATTAATAATATCATCGCCATCAAAAGCCATAATTGTTTCAATTGAATTTATTCTCGATTGATATTTGGCTTGATTGCCTGCAATATTATTATCATCAAAAGAAATATAATCATTGCCATTGGTCATTAAAATCATATCATTGCCTTCATTTCCATTAAATAAATCTAGCGATTGATTATATCCCGTAATATCTATATTTTGATTATTATAAAAATTCTTAGTTTGATATTGATAAATTTGAGTATATTTAAAATCAATTTTTTCTACCGAATCTAAGTAATAATAATCAGGGCTTGGAAGCGGTTCGTTTTGCACTTTAGAATTATTAATGGCAATATTATATTGCGCAATTTTGCCAGAATTTATTAAATCATATCCCGAAACAAAGGTGGTATTGTTTAGGGTATTTTTTAAATCCACAAATTGATTAGATGGCGAATATTGAAAATAATTTGAATATAAAATCTTGCCAATTAGTTTTTTTGAAAGAAAAGACATTAATCCAACATAATAGCCAATTTCGTCGCTATAAATCTTTTCTTCATTGTGCAAAAATTTATTATCTATTTCATAATGAAAAATATCATCACCTTCAAGTCCATTAAGAGTATCCATGCCGTTTCCAGCAAAAATTTCATCATTAAATTTTGAACCATAAATAATATTATCTAAGTCATTACCAAAAATTAAATTACCAGAATTTTCTGCAAAAATTATTTTGTCATCCTCATTAACAGCGAAGCCTATTTTAAGGTTTTCTGAATTTAAATCACTGGTTTTTGTGTTATTTAATATTATTTTTTTATTGTTACCAAGATTGATTTCGAGATTATTTTCGGAGTTTCTTGAGTTATAAATTAACTCGGCAAAATTTATTCTATCATCAAATTTAGTTTTAATGATCAAAATATCATTAAACTTATCAAAATCTAAAATATAATCAATTGCCCCATCTTGGTTCTTCATATTTTCAATTATAAAAATATCCTTTCCGGCTTCACCATATAATCGATCATTACCAGCTGAATCATAGATTAAATCATCACCATCGCCTGCAAAAATTTCGTCATTACCAACTCCACCAAAAATAATATCCCCCGACAAACCAGCATTAACAAGGTTTGAACCCGAATCTAAATATATAATATCAGCTCCATCTTCGCCAAAAATAATATTATCTCCACTTCCAGAATAAATTACATCAGCCCCAGATCCGCCTTTAATTAAATCATTGCCATCATCTCCATAAATAAAATCATTATTTTGGTCGCCAAATATTTTATCATCACCATCATCGCCATGTAAAATATCATTACCAGCTCCACCCGAAATATAATCATCCCCAGACTTACCTAAAATTAAATCAGAGCCCTTACCCCCATAGATTTGGTCGCTACCGCTTGATGATTCAATATAATCATTTCCATCTTCACCATAAATCAAATTGCCAATTTTTGCCCCATTTATTTGAAAATCGGTGGTTATAATTTTATCATCGCCCAGGCCCGCAAATATTAGATTAGAATTTGCAGAAATATGAATTTCGTCATTGCCTGAATTTGAAAAAATTGCATTTTTTCCCGATAAATCAAAAATTATATCATCGCCATCATTGCCGTAAATTTCATCATCGCCATAACCTCCATCAATATAATCATTTTCTGCGCCACCTAAAATTAGGTCATTTTCATCACCTCCAAAAATTCTATCATCTTGACCACCGCCATATAAAATATCTTTTCCACCATTTTTGCCATCAATATAGTCAAAACCATCTCCAGCATTAATTTGGTTTGAATCATCATTGCCAATAAAATTTTCACTCCAAAAATTTCCTATTAGCAAAGTTTTGTCAGAAGTAATCTCAAGATTCGGCACCAAATAATCTCGCCATACCACATAATTTCCACCCAAAATATTTCTCTGTTTTTTTAAAGGAAGCCATTGAATTTCATTTAATATTTCAAAATTTACTTGCTCTAACTGACCCAAATTATTAAGGCTTTTTTCGGTAAATGAATTAAGGTCATAAAAATTCAAATTTTGCAAATCCTTAACAATATTATATTGCTCATCAAAATTTTTTAAATTATCAACATTATCAATAATTTTTCGATTAAAATCATTGGTTGATAAATATTCAATTTTACCATCATTTAAGATTTTAATTTTATCTAAATTGATTAAAATATTATCGTTGAGAATAAGGTTTTTAAAAATTATGTTTTGGAAATTTTCTTGATCCAAAAACTGATTTTTTATAAGAATTTTATCCTGAGAAGCATTATTGGATAAGACTTTAATCTCAAGATCATTATCAATTTTTGTTAACAATATATTTTGGGAATTTATTTCCAAATCTTGATTATTTATTATATTAATCGAATTTTGTTGATTTTTTACCAAATTTTTATCTGAAAATTCGCTTAAAATAATTTGATCATTGCCGTCACCAATATTAAAAATTACGAGATTATTTCCTTCGCCCAATATTATTTTATCATCACCTTTTTTTCCATAAATTGCATCATCTCCCGGTCCATCGGAAATTAAATCATTGTCATTAGATCCAATCAAAAAATCATTACCAATTTCGCCATGAATTGAATTTTGATAATCAAAAACTTGATTCTTAAATATACTCTCACCAGCAAAAATAATATCATTACCAGACCCGCCAAAAATTAAATCAACCCCGCCACCCCCATCAAGATAATCATCATCGCTACCCCCATCAATTAAATCGTCGCCCCTGCCTCCAAAAATTTCATCAGCTCCAGAATTTCCCTGAATATTGTCACCATTATCTCCAGCAAAAATTTTATCATTGCCACCATCACCATCAATTAGATTCTTTCCCTCCCCGCCAAAAATTAAATCTTTACCATCTCCAGCTTTGATTTGATCATTTCCGCTTCCGCCAAAAATTATATCGTCTCCCTCTTTGCAATAAATCACATCATCACCAAAACCCGCATTAATTAAATCTTCATCATTTTCAATAATTTGACTTTTATTATTTGGCTCAAAATCAAAAATTATATCATCGCCAAATCCTCCATAAATAATATCGCCGCCCAAACCTCCAACCAAATAATCATTTCCGATTCCACCATTGAGCCAATCAGAACCCTCGCCTCCATTTAAAATATCATCACCCTCATTACCGATCAATTGATCATTTCCACCATTGCCATAAATAGAATTATTTAAAAAATTGCCAACTAAACTGTCGCTCCCAATATTCCCATATAAATTATCATTGGAATTATTATTGGTTTTAACAATAGCACCTTGATAATTTCTTACATAAAAATCATAATCAAGATTATTGGCGTTAATTTCAGAAGAATAAGAGGCAATCTTTTCAAAATATTCGCCTCCTTCCAATTTTTTGCCACCCATTAATGTATAGGCAACAATTACCGCTATTGCCGACCCAATGGGACCAGCAAATGAACCAGCATAAAGAGCGCTTGCAATCACCGAGCCCAAGGTTGCAGAAGCCCCAACCACTCCCGCCGTTGATAAGGTGCTCATCCATTGATGAGAATTCATTTTGTCATCAGCATAAAAATCTTTTACCGCAGATGAAATAATATGAGAAATTCCATATCCTAGACCCGACGAAACCTGACTTTTAATAAGAGAATTTGGATCATTAATTAATTTTTCTATAGATTTTTCAACCGCCAAACTTGCCAATGATTGCGAAAACGCATTTAACGTTATATTACCATAATCTCGAGAATTTAAATCACCTTTAATTGCCATTTCGGTCAATATTGAGACCACGACATTATAGCCTATTTTGTAAGAATTATTATTTTGAATAAAGTTTAGAGTTTTTTTACCCTCGAGGCTTAATTTATCAAATTCGCCATTTAAAATTTTATTATAATCTTCGGTATTAAATAAGATTTGATTTTGGGTTTTTTCCACAAAATTTTTAACCGAAATTTTGGTACTAATATTTTCGGCTATTTTGGTAATATTTTGCTTTTGAGCAATTCCTGAATTTATATCAAGAAGAATTGAATCAATATTTTCTAAGGACTTAAATTCATTAACCATATCATTAACGGAATTTTCAACATAATCATGAATAATGTTAATTTTTTCCTTAAAATTATTTATTAGCGAATCTAGGTGCAAAAGATTGCCAGATTTTTCCAAAACCAAAACTTCACTTCTAATAAAACTATAATTTTTTGAATTATTTGGATTAGAAATTGAGAAAATAGCTTTATTTTTACTTATAAGATTTAAATTTTCGTCAATAAAAATAGCATCACTCGCAATTGTGCCACTATCACTAAAAATATTGATAAAAGGCGATTTTTCAATGGTTATACGATTATTTAAATCTATATTCAAATTTTCAAATTCAAAATTATCGATAAATTCAAACAATGAATTTAATGAATTATTAAGATTTGGATTATAGATATCTTTAAGATTCCCTTCGCTTCCTATCATCCATAATTTCTGGTTAGATTTATCGTATAGATTATTAAAATTCACATCTAATTGAGATTGTTTAATCACATAATTTAGTGCGGTATTACAATTTTGATTGTTCCAGCGATAATCATAATTTTTTTCATTAATTTTTAATGCTTCAAATCTTAATTTGCTAAACAGATTTTTCACCTCCTCATTATTTCCTGCGAATATCTCAAAAGAATTGTGATTACCTTCATAATCCCAGTCATGGTGAGTCGATTTAGAATTGGTTGGACTATATTCAACCAAATCACTTGCCCCAGTGAAATACAGATTTCCAATTAATGGATTGCCCCCATCGCCAAATGGATTTTCTCCGCTTGGACCCGCCCTTAAAATATATTGTTTATTGTCAAATTCAGCAATTAAATATGAATGCTGAGGATCAAAATTTTCTGAGCCATAAACATCAATCACATCCTTAGTTCTTAAATAAATTTTACCTTCACTCATAGCTTTGTTTTACAATGTTTTAGTGTTATAATATTTCCACAAAAAATGCATAAGAATTTCAAATTAACCATCATATTTTTAATAAAAAATCTTAAAAAAACTTTTAGGATTTTTGCATATCCAAATTCATTTTATAGATTTTATCACAAAAATATTCATCTTGATTTGTCATTTTTTTACATAAATGGAATTAAATATTAAAATTTTAATAACAAAATTTTACCATATTGAGGGGGTTTTTAATTTCAATTTTTCCTATATCTGATTCATAAAAACTTAATTACCAGAAATAATTTTTCCTTGGCAAAAACATCAAGAATTAGCTATAAATTTTAGCTATTATCGATATTTGCCCAATAATTTTAAACAGGCATCGACTATTTTATTTAGATTTAAGTTTAATAGCCTAAACACTTAAGCAAATAGCCAAATGCCTGCCTTTGGATTCGCTTATGACTCAAATATAAAACTTACTACCATATAAATATATATCTTCATAACACGAACCAAACCTCTTAACATCAATATCAAAATTTTAAATAATTTATTAAAAGAATTTTTAAAAATTAGATTTTGATCATCGAAAATTTCAAAAAAAATTTAATAAATCAAATTCACTCCATAAAAAATCTTAAATATCAAAAGTAAATAGACCCCCCTTTTAACAAAATTTCTAAATATTGCATAACTTTTATTTTTAAAAATATTCATATAAACCTTGCCTCAAAATTACCCCTCAAAATACTCCTGAAGCACTCTTAAAACCTCTCTCCCTTAATCCCTCCTTAAATGCAAATCGGGATATTAAATTACTTAAGGTTTGCCAATAAATTAGCAATCGATCTCGAGAAATATTTAAAACCAATCATTCATTTAAACAGGCTTGTTAAAAGGAAGCTAATCGAAAATCACTTTTAACAAAGCCTGTCCTTGGATTTTAGATGAAATTTATTTATCAATAACAGGACCGATATTGTAAAAAATTCACCTAAACCAAACTCTTTTTCATCAATAAACATTATTTACAAACTAATTTTTATATTTTTTTAGCAAGAATGTTAAAAGAATTTAACAACTCATTAAAAGAATTAGGGACACCGTGCAACTAATATAATTTAACGAAATATGCTAAATTGCTTTTAACAATTCCTACTTTTGGATTCGCAACAAGGTTAATATAAAAATGCAACCCCAAAAAATATTTTCCAAATTGCGAACCAAACTCTTTATCATCAAAAATTAAACTCTCATTTTGTTCATAGTAAATTTGTAAAAAATTAATAAAGCCTTTTTAATTTGGTCGATAATTTAAAACATTATCAACAAGCCTTCTTTTATAGTTTAATAGGCAATTATAATTTGAAATATTTGCCAAAAATTTAGATTTAAAACATAAGCAATTTTTGCTTTAAATATCAGCTATGAAATATGTGCAATAAAACTTTATAGTTGCTACCTCGGCACTTAAAAGCTAGAGTTAAATTTAAGCCAAAAACTTCATGTTTAACGCATGCACTTTAAGTTATATTTATGCTGTAAAACTTTATAGTTATTGCCTCTACACTTAATAGCTAGAGTTAAATTTGCACTGTAAAAACTTTATTTTTGCAGTTGCTAAAAGTTTAAATCTTTAAAAAATTTGGTAGTTTGAAGTTTTGATAATGTATAGGTTCATATAAGAGTTTGTAGAAAGACCATTAGAGGTTTATAAGTGGAGAAGCCCCTAATTTTTGCTGTTACAATTATAACTATACTCTCTACAAACCCATAAATGAACCTATCATTGATTTGTTTATCCGTATTCAGATTTTAATTTTAAGTTTAGAAATAAGGATTGGTTTGAAAAATTAAATTGTAAAAAATTTACAATTAATAATCCGTTAAAGCCCAAAAAAAGATGGGTATATTTAAAATCGAAAATTTTTTGGTAGGAAATTTTTTTGAATAAAGCTAACCAAAGGTTAGAAAAAACTTTGAAAGTTTTAAAGATAATGGGTTTCATAAAATTTATTATTGGTGATTAACTGTTAAATATATTAAAGACATATAATATTATTGTCAATATCTTTTTTTTATTTTTTTTTAAATATTTTTTATATATTACAGAATGGCTATTTTATTGGCTTGAGTAAATTTTTTACAATTTAGTTTAAAATAAATTTAAAAAAATTTGATAAAATTTGATAAAATTTAAAAAATAAATCATAATTTTAGAATTTTAGCTTGTCTTAGTAATAGACCTCTTAAAGCCTTGAAAATAGCGGTTTTATAGAAATATAATTAAATATTAATTTATTGGCAACCAGCTTGAAACCTTTTGAATTGCGGTTTTGGTAAGATATTATAATTATGATTAAATAATTCTCGGCGGTTGAAACATTGATTTCATTGAGGCTAGAAACGAGATTTAAATATTATTCTTTGATTAAATATTTTTACAATCAATATTTACAATGACTCTCAAGGTTTTATTAAGAGAGAATTGCAATAATAAATTTAATTTATCGCCACAAAACTTTATTTAGCAAGCCTTCGCGACATAGTTATTTTTATTTTAATTTAAAAATAATTTTTTTCGAGTTATTAAGCCGCTTTTTTATAAATATTTTCAACCAAGTTAGAATTGCATTCCAAAAACTTTATATATTCTCGCTGATTGTCTTTTATGGTTAAATCAATGATAAAACTTAAATCATTCCCATCTTTTTTTCTATTAAAATCAATGATAAATTTTTCATTTTGAAAACTTAGAAAATTGAGAAATGCTTTATTATCAATTCCATAAACAGCGAAAAATCCACCTTTTTCTGATTTATCGAGTTTAATTTCACTATCTATAGAAGAGCAATTTTTGTCGCCTGATTTACAATTTTCAGAGAAAAAATAAGCATAATTTATCGATTCAGATTTAATTAATTCTGGTTGATTGTTTTTTAAAAAACTCAAATATTCTTTCGCATCTGCAACTTCAACTTTTAAAGCAAAACCATACCCCAAATATGATATTCCTCCCCAGACAAAAATATTTTTGCCTTTTTTATAAATATAATCATTTTTAGAAACCTGAAATGTTAAATTACACATCGTTATTTTATCTTTAGATTTACCTTCAACAAAAGCGAGTTTAGCAAAACTTTCACTCCCCATCTCATCATATGCAAAAGAATTTGTTACAAACATTCTAGAAAAATAAATTTCAACAATTGTTAGCGAAATAAAGACAAATTTTCTCATAAAAATTCCCACAATTTTAAACCTAAAATAATACCAGCAATTTATAATCAAAATTACAAATCTTCAAAAAAATGTTGGTAAGAATTTTCCTAAAATTTAATTTTAATTATAAATCGTAAAGTTTTTTGTCATATCTCACCTTTCTCACACTCTTTGTATTGTGCTTTTTCTTCATCTGTTTCTTCGCAACACCCTGCAT
>JALREU010000036.1:0-246 GCA_023256705.1 Rickettsiales bacterium | reverse complement strand
ATTTGTTTTTTTGCAAGAAATGCTGGCAAAACTAGCGGTCTAATCACCCTCCCTAGGCTAAGAGGGTAAAATTTTCTGCAAAGAAAATTTTGGGAGGGGGAATCCTTATTTACCAAAGAAATTTTGATAATTTTAAATTTATAATTTTATAAAATTGAGTTTTTCACTTAAGAAATTTACTTTATCAAATTATTTGGAGTTTTAATTATAATCCCTTTGCCCCCTCCCAAAATTTTTTTGTTAAAA
>JALREU010000035.1 GCA_023256705.1 Rickettsiales bacterium | reverse complement strand
TATTTTTCTTTTGTGCATATTTGCAAAAGATATTGAAATTAAAAATTCACTTATTGATTGCTTTATTTGTTTTCATATCGGATATTTTTGTGCAATATTTTTTAATTATTTACAAGATAAAAAGAATTATATTAAGGTTATATTTTTTTGGGTTTTACTTTCTTTTATATTAGTTTATATAAATATATTTTTTTATCTAATTTTTTTATTATCAGTCATATTTTTAACCTTAATTTTACTTAGGGAAAAAATATCAATAAATGATAATTTAAAAAAAATTATTTCAACATCTGGAAACATCTCTTATTCTATCTATTTAATACAATTTCCGATTCAACTTTTTATTGCCAATTATTTTACTTATACTCATCAAAAAATACCCTATTGGCAAACAAATTTTTTTATTGGCTATTTGCTGGTAACAATATTTGCTTCTTATTTAATATATAATTTTTTTGAATATCCAGCTAAAGAATATATTAGAAAAAAATTTACTCCCACTCAATAGTTCCAGGTGGCTTTGAAGTGAAGTCATAAACCACTCTATTGACCCCCCTAACCTCATTTATAATCAAGCTAGCAACATCTGCTAAAAATTTTGAATCAAAATTATAAACCTCAGCAGTCATGCCATCAACAGAAGTAACCGCTCGAAGCGCCAAAACATTTTCATAGGTTCTAGCATCGCCCATTACCCCAACCGTTTTCACTGGCAATAAAACGCTAAAGGCTTGCCAAATTTTATCATACAAACCAGCTTTTTTGATTTGATTAATATAGATTGCATCAGCTTCTTGCAAAATTTTTATTTTTTCTTGGGTGATATCGCCAATTATGCGAATAGCCAGTCCTGGCCCTGGAAATGGATGTCTGCCAACAATATTTTCAGGAACTCCTAATTCTCTGCCAAGCGCCCTCACCTCGTCTTTAAATAGCATGCGCACTGGCTCGAGTAATTTTAATTTCATTTTTTCTGGCAAGCCACCGACATTATGATGTGATTTAATGGTTTGGCTTGCACCCTTATTTGGATGAGAAGATTCGATAACATCGGGATATAATGTGCCTTGAGCCAAAAACTCTGCATCTTGAATTTTTGAAGCCTCTTGGTCAAATACTTCTATAAAAGTTGCACCGATTATTTTGCGTTTTTGTTCTGGATCGGAAATATTTTTTAATTTTTGCAAAAATAAATCCTTACAATCGGCATAAATAAAGTTTAAATCGAATTTACTAAAAACCTCTTTAACTTCTTTGCCCTCATCTTTTCTAAGCAAACCATGATCAACAAAAATACAAGTAAGTTGCTTACCGATTGCCTGATTAATAAGGGTTGCCACCACAGAAGAATCAACTCCTCCACTCAATCCGCAAATAACTTTTTTATCACCAACAATTTTTTTAACTTCTTTTATGGCGTCATCTTTGAAATTTTTCATTGACCAATCAGCCTTTGCTTTACATATTTTAAAAACAAAATTTTCTAGAATTTTTGCCCCATCAATTGAGTGATATACTTCTGGATGAAATTGAACACCATAAATTTTTTTTATGTCATTACCAATTACCGCAAATGGAGCCTTCGGGGTTGTTGCCAAAACTTCAAAATCATCTGGAATTTTTTCGATATGGTCGCCATGACTCATCCATATTTGTGGATTGATAAAATTCTCAAATAATTGAGAATTTTTTACAATTTTCAATTCAGCTTTACCAAATTCTCTTTCAAAAGATTTTACAACTTTGCCACCCAAGCTTTCGCATATAAATTGTTCACCATAACAAATTCCAAAAATTGGAATATTTAAATCAAAAATTTCTTGAGAAATTTTTGGAGCATCGCTTTCATAAACAGAAGCAGGACCGCCTGAAAATATGATTCCAGCCGGCAAGTTATTTTTTATTGATTCAATTTTAATGTCATAATTTTTTACTTCGCAAAAAACTCCAAATTCACGAATTCTTCTGGCAATTAATTGAGTTACCTGACTCCCAAAATCAATAATTAAAATATAATTTTTTGTCATAGTTAAGATAAAATGGCGGTTATAATATTTTGTTTAATTTCGTTGAGTGAATAATTTCCATTGATAATTTTATTGATTTCTTCACATAAATCTAGCTTTAAATTATATTTTTTAGCAAATTCTACGATTAATTTTGCGGAATTTGCACCTTCATAGGTAGTATTTGGATCTGGTTTTAAGCCTCTAGCAATCAGCAATCCTAAAGAATTATTTCTGGATTTTGTTGAGGAGCAAGTTAAGAAAATATCACCAAAACCGGCCGGATTTTCAAGATCATCATTTGCCTTAATCACGCGACATAGTTTTTGAATTTCATTTACACCCTTAACTAAAAGAGCAGATTTAGTATTTACTCCCAAATTTAAGCCATCAACAATTCCGCAACCAATTGCTAAAATATTTTTTACCACACCACAAATTTCTGCAGTTCTTGGATCTGGATGAAATTGAGCTTTGAAGTAATCATTATTTAAAATTTCAATTACATTTTTGGCAATTTCAGGATCAAAACTAGCAACAGAAGTTATTGACGGCACTTTGCTAGCCACTTCAATAGCAAAATTTGGTCCCGATAATACTGCATAATTTTTTCGATGAGTTATTTTTTCAAATGCATCGGTAATTAAATCAAGATTTTTATGTTCAAAACCTTTGGAGCAAATTACAAAAATACATTCCTTGGAAAAATTTAACTCCGATATTTTTGAAAAAAGTTGATAAATTGCATGACTTGGAACTACCACAAAAACAAAATCAACTTCGGTTTTTAAATTTGGAATTGCTATTAAATTTTTATTTAAATTAATTTCAGGAAAATATTTTGAATTTTTATGATTTAAATTGATATCATTAATGACCGAATCTTCAATTGAATTTAAAAAAACCCGATGATTATTTTCGGCAATTAAATTAGCAACCGCTGTTCCCCATGTTCCCGAGCCTATAACTAAAATATTTTTTGAATTTGTCATTTTGTTTAACCTTAAGTTATTTTTTCAATAATTACTACCGCACCAGATATTGAATTTTGATCAGTAATAGTCAAATGAATATTAAATTTTTTACAATTAAAATGATTTTGTAAAAAAACATTTTTATCATTTATAATTTCAATAAAAGGCTTACCCAAATTATCATTTTTAATTTCAATATCATTAAAATTTATTCCTCTTCCAATTCCCGTTCCAATGGCTTTAGCAAATGCTTCTTTGGCACAAAATCTTTTTGCTAAATGCCCAATTGCCAACTTGGAAAAAAGTTTTTTTTTAGGAAAATTATTTTGATAAATTTTAATTTCATTATCGGTAAAGACTCTTTTTAAAAAGGCTTGAGGAGAATTTTCAAGTAATTTTTTTAAACGAGAATTTAATAATAAGTCAATTCCAATTCCTAATATCATAAAATTTGATTTAATGTTGCAACTTTACAAATATAACTTTAAAAATATTAATTAAAATAATTTTTTAATTTTTAATTTTAAAAACCTAAAAAAAATGTCCAAAGCCATTGTAGTTTTAATTGGAAATAACGGCACCATAATATCCAAGCACGACGGCAAAAATGTAACATCTGAATTTGTTGAAAAAATTAGCGATGACAATAAGCCAAATTTGAATAGTTTTTTCAATAAAAACAAACACTTCCCGATATACATAATTCTTGATACAATCGACCAAACCTACAAGAAAAAAACATATCCTTCAATGAGGCAATATGACCTCGATAAAATCGCCAAAAGAGACCTGTCTTCAGATGGCGATAAAGAATCTTTAAAAAATTATATTATTTTAAAAAATAACAAAACCCCTTCAAAAAGATCTTTAATTAAAAAGAATGACTCTGGATCTAAGACCGATTGCTTATTTATAACCTCTTCAAAATCAGAAAATATCAATAATTGGTTAAATTTTATTTATGAATTACCAAATAGATTGATTGGAATTTACATGTTGCCAGTTGAGGCTTTCAACTTTTTTAAAAAAATTATTGAAACTACCTCAACCATAAAAAATCAGTCAATTTTAAAAATCAAAGAGCATAGTATTTTTTGTTTGGTAATTCAAACCAAAACAGGTGGATCAAGGCAAATCGTGTTTTCTAATGCAAGCATAGTTTTTACTCGCGTTGTAAATTATAATTTCAATGAATCAAATTATAGCGAAAAATATTTTCAAGATATTTATAGCACTTTTGAGTATTTGAAAAGATTATATATTGATTTATCGCTTTCACAATTTGAAGTCATTAACATTATTCCAGAAACAGCGAGTGCTGAAATCATGAAATCAAAAAATGTTGAATTAAATATTACCAATTTTAGCGTAAGAAACTCCGCAGATTTATTAAAATTAAATAACTTAAAAATCGAAGATGATTATTTTGACATTCTACTAAACTCAGTTTTTATTAATTCTCCAAAAATACTAAAATTTACCAATCAAAAAATTAAATATAACGAAAATCTTTATTTAATTATTGTTGGAAGCTACTTATTTAATTTTATTTTAACAATGATTCTATTTTTTGTGGCATTCGTTGTTTATAACACCAATATTAACATTACCGACAAAATTCAAAAAGCTCAAGACCAAATGATTCTTGCGCAAAACGAATTTGCTAAAATTAAAAAAGTTTCGATGGAAGGAAATTTTCAGCAAGGCGATAAGGAAATCAGCATTGAAAGAGTTGCTGACTTCGGCAGAGTTGAAGAGTCTCTTGGGCCATTAATTAAATATAATTTTATTGACACCTACAGCAAAATGGCGTTTTCAAAAGATTTCGACATAAATGTTAGTTCTATGGTATATAATTTGGGGGGCTTCAATTCTCACAATTCAAACACCAAAAACACCATAATTGAGACTGTTTTTTCTGGAAAAATTATTAACAAAAGTGGAGATATCGAAACATTATTTACCGAATTCGACAAATTCATCGTCGAAATGAAAAAAAATATTACGGATTCTGAAATTAAATACAATGAACTTCCAAGAAACATTGATTTTAATCAAAAATATTATGATTTTCCTTTTGAATTTAGAATTACTAAAAAAATCTTTGAAGAAAAAACTATAGAAAATGAAAATAAATAAATTAAAAAAACAATTAACTATAAGTTTAGTTTTTACCTTAGTAATGGCTTCCTTAATTGGAACATTAATATTTATGTATTTTTATTTAAATAGCACTTTCTTAACACAGTATGATAACATCATTATGGAAGTTGCGAGTATCAAAAACAAGACCTCAGAGATTGAAAAGAAATCTTTGGAAAATAAAAAATACATGCAATTGTGGTCGCAAATAACCGAATCAAAAAAATCATTGATCGGCATTAGGGTTGAGGAAATGAAGAAAATCATCGATAATTTAGCTGAAAAATACTCAATTTCCAACACAACTTTTAAAGTGAGCGTGCCAGAAAACTACTCGGCTAGTGTCTTCAAAAACGAAACAATTTCAATCTTATACACTATTGTTGAATTAACTTATAACGCCTATCACGATATTAAAGCCATTCAATTCGCTAATGAAGTTATGAGCACGATTCACGGCTACCCAATTGTTACCAAATTTGAAATTTTCAAAGATAAGGATTATGTGGTTAAAGATTATTTTGATATTAGTACTGGAAAAATTTTTGGCTCAGTAAGATCTAAGCTTGTGTTTTCTTGGTATGTTTACAAAGAGGGGACGACTTTAAATGCTTCATCAAACAAACCAGCTCAATAAAATGAAAAACTTAAAATTATTTTTTTTACTAATTTCAATTTACCTAAATTTTATATCCCTTGCGCTTTCTCAAAATAATGAAGAAATCGCCAAATCTGTCAATATTGATAAAGTTTCCCAGGTAAATAATAACGATATTTCAGCCAGCGCAGTCAAAAAAGCCATTGACGAAATATTTTCAACCTCAAAACTTAAATCTTTAATGTTTGATGATGAGCAATATAGTAATATTGAAAATGCTATTGAGGCAATGCGTAATAACCAAGCATTCGTTCCCGAAGGTGCCGAACTTACTAAGCAAAGCGATGAAGAAGCTAAAAAGCAAGCTGAGGAACAAAAAAATGTTGAAGCTTCAGAAGAAAACGCTAAATCATATATTTATCTATCTTCGATTATGTTTTTTTCTCCTCAAAGCTGGTCTTTGTGGATTAACGAAACCAAATATATGGCCAGTTCCAACAAGGAAGATAATGAATTATTTTTTAAAGACCCATCGCAAGATAGAGTTACGGTTATTTGGAGGCTAAGTATTAGTAAATGGAAAATTTTATCTGGTAAAAAATCTGAAGAATATGCTCCAAAAATCAATTCAGCAAACCAAGTTGAAGTAGAATTTACATTGAAACCAAATCAAACCTTTATTTTAAGCTCCAATAAAGTAGTTGATGGCAAAGCTTACGAAGGAAATAGAAGAAGATAATTTTTCTAAGGACAAGTTCCAAGAACGGTTTTCCAATCTCCACCAAAATCGCATTTTAAAATTCTAAAAACTCCATTGGAACAAGCGGTGTTGGAGTATAACAATTGTCCATAATATAATGATTTAGCGGTAAATCCAGAGCTAATGACGGCTGGGGTTATATCAGCTCCTTTACAACCAATTAAATTTATAGCCAAAAAATCATTAACAAAATCCAATCTAGTTTTGTAGGTAATTTGGTCGTCAAATTCATCACTTAAATCAGCATTAATAACTATATCGCTATTAAAAACTGCAGTCGAAGGCGATGAAGAATCGTTAATCGAGGAAATAGAATTTTCCAATTCACTAAAATCAGTTGGTGCTGGATTTACAATTCCATTATTTGCATCAAAACCCCCAAATTTATTTGGACCAAAACTTATAATTACCAAAATTGCATCTGATGTTAGAGTTATAAGATTATTGGCAAGAGATTTATTTTCAACGATATCGATAATATTAATTCCTGGAGCAGTTCCAAAGCTACTAACAGAAAAATTTACATCTGGATTTGCAATATAATCCTTGGTAAATCTTTCATCAATCATATAACCAAATTTATTTCCAAAATCATCGGCAACATAACTTGCATCAAGATTAAGTGCCGAAGTGGGGACTGCCCCAAAAAATAAATTCGCATTTGAAGTTGAGCGATAAACCCCTGCACTTCCACCACAATTATTGCTTGAGCGAACTTCATCACCATAATCTGCATCTTGATTATAAGATTTTGTAAGTGATGCAGGGCAAGGCAGTCTTTTATTTACCATCAAGAAAGTGCCAAGAGTCTTATATATCTGCTCCATTTTGGCATTGGTGGTTCGTTTTTTGGAATTGGTTACACTACCAGTGGCTACCGAAAATAAACCCGCCATCAACAATGAAATAATCAAAATTGATATTGATAATTCAATTAATGTATATCCGAATTTTGGCTTTTGTGTTTTCATATTTTTAATTTACCGAACAAAAATTTCCTATAACCGTTGCTTCACCAGCCTGACTACATTCCCATTCATAATAGCCAGTATAGCCAGTTTCACACCCCCCAGATCCAGTGGTTCCAGGAGCAGATATTGTTGCTTGCATTCCATTTGTTGCAGGAAAACTACAATAAGCGATACAATTATTGGTCATTGATGGCGTAGGATTGCCACCAGATAAACTGCAACTCCAAGTGTAATATCCAGAATAATTTAAATTGCATTCACCATCATTTCCTGAAGTATTTATATCGACGACCTTTGATTTCATTCCCCCAGTTCCTCCTACTTCGCAAGTTTGAATTGTTACACCCGGACAATTTTTTACCAAATCAATCCATCTTCCAAATACATCGCATTTTTTTGTTCTTTTCACACCTTCGGCATTAACCTGACATTGAGTTGAAGCCTCAATAACTTGACCATAATAAACCGAAGTTTTTGTAAAAGCATCATCAATCAAATCATTGCCCTTGCATGGAATAATGCTCATCATATTAAAATCTTCGACAAAATCATTTCTAGTTTTAAATAAAACTATATCGTCAAAGATATCGCTATTTTCATGACTAGAATAAAAAGTTCTATTGAAAGAAGCCGTTCCATCGACCGAATTTAGATTACTTACATCATTATCCAATTCCTCCAAAATTGATGAGCGATCCTTTTGAATTCCAGCGGTATTGAAAGAGCCAAAGCCGTTAGGTCCATAACTAACTAATGTCATTATAACATCCGAGTTGATTAAAACCTCACCTTTTAAATTACGATTTTTAATGACCATAATATCTTTGAAGCTCGCAGTTCCAAAGCTCGGAATACTTAGATTTAAATCGGTGGAAATATTTGAAATATAATTATAAGTAAATCTTTGATCAATAAAATATAAAACTAAATTGCCAAAAGCGTCATAAGCAAAATCATTATTTATACCAAGATCCTTAACGGGAATGGCGCCAACAATAATATTTGAAAACCCAGCGTTGTTTGAAGCATAAATTCCAGATCCCAAACATTTATTATCAAGCGGATTGCGAACTTCTTTGCCAAAATTAGCGTTGGCAATCGTTATACCAAGACTTGCAGGACATGGCAACCTTTTATTATTTTTCAAAAAAGTTCCCATTAAACTATAAATTACCTCAAGCTTATCCTTAGAAACGCTGGTTCTAACTGAATTGACAATCGATGATGATGAAAAAGTTCCAACAAATAAAATAGAGACTATAATTAATACCACACTCATCTCAATAAGAGTAAAAGCGGTAAGATTTTTTGGATTAATATTTCTCTTTATTTTCATTAGTTTGTACAACCATTAATCAAATGCCAATTGCCGAATTTATCGCAATAAATTTCTGGGACAATGCCGTTGGTACATGTTCCAAATAAATTCTGACCATAATAGGCATTTTTATTGCCAAAAATAGTTCCAGCATCACTGCAGGCAATCAAATAAAACGCATTAAATTCCTCAACCAACTGATTTCTTGTTTTGTAAATCATAATATCATCAAAAATTTCACTATTTGGCGACTTAAAAATAAAATTATTGTCAAAATTTGCACTATATGAATTACTTAATTCATCAAGATCGGTTGGAGCGGTATTTTGCGTTGTAGAATTATCATTAAAAGCGCCAAATTTATTTTTTCCATGACTCATAATTATCATTATAGCCCCTGCACTATCAAGCTTTCCTGATGATGGTGGCTTTTCTTTAATGTTAAAAGCTACCCCATAATTGCCAACGGTTCCAAAGCTTGGATTAGAAAAATTTGGCACATCTTGAAAGCTTCGAGTAAAGCGATCATCTATAATATATGAAATTTTACTACCATATTCATCTCGACTAAATTCTAAAGGTAATCCAAGCGATTTCATTGGAATCATGCCGTAAAAATGATTGGAATTAGCTCCTTGATAAACCCCAGTAAAACCAGAGCAACCCGAACCATTGCCCACCTCCTCTCCATAACCATTATCATTTATGGTCAAGTTAAGCCTTGCAGGACAAGGCATTCTTTTATTAATCAATAAAAATTTTCCAACTGCATTATATAATTGGCGAAGCTTCATTTCGGTGGCAATTTTTTTGGTATTATTAAAAGTTGATACCGAAATACCTATCGCTCCCGTCATCATCACCGCCATAATTGCAATCACAATCGAAAGCTCAAGAAGCGTATATGCCGATTTTTTTATTGATATTTTCTTATTAACCACAATTTTTAGATTTAATTTTTTTAACAAATTTTTAATAAATTATATTCTTAAAAAAATTATTTCAACATTTATAGGCTTTATAAAAATATAGTTAAATTTTTTATCTATTTTAATAAAAATTATCTAAATACAATATCCGAAAAATTTAGGAAACCAGCACCGCAACAGCCATCTCTCGACCATACACCCGGTCCGAAACGACGGTCTCCGCCCGGATTAACTATATAGGTGTAAGATCCAGAACTTACACAACCAGTGCAGTTATTACTAGCTAAATGAACCCATCCTCCGTTAGCAAACAGGTAACCCCTATCGTAATCACCATAATCAGCTGCCGAATAAACCCAGTTGAAAGAAACTGTGGTAACCCAATCAGGAAGATTTGTTAGATAATAACCCCACGAATCAGCCCCTGCGTTATTTGGTCCAGCCATTCCAATACTGTTAGCAGAGCTTGAGGTCATATATACTCCAGTTGCACCATAAGCTGAGTCATACCAATTTGGGATGAATGTGCCTCCGGAAGTGGTACAAGCTCCACTTAAATTCGGAGTATTCATTGCACTACAATTATAGCTTATAGAACCGGTATAACCTCCCACATCGCAAGTAAAGCTTCCTGAACCAAAATTCAAGGTTCTGCCATTATATCCCGTTCCTGCTCCAATTGCACAAGTAATTGGTGTACATGATCCAGTTAAGTTTGGAGTATTTTGTGCACTACAATTATAGCTTATAGTTCCAGTGTAACCTGAAGCATCGCAAGTAAATGAACTTGAGCCATAATTTAGAGTTCGAGCTGTGTAACCAGTTCCAGCTGGGATTGCGCATGTGATTGGGGAGCAGATTTGTGAATTTTGTTGATAATTAAGTTGATAAAAAACAAAACCTCTTATTTTAGTAGATGAGGTATCTCCCCAGTTACTTGTTACTCTAAATCTATAGCTAGTTGATTGTATATTATTTGCAAAACTATATGAATTCGGTGTGGTGGTGTCACATCTTGAAGTTGACGGTAATTCAAATCCAAGTAGCGTAACCCATGATGATCCATTCAAAACCTCAAAATAAACTTGTTTTGCATTCCTCCAGTCACCATGAAGTTCATAAACCCCATACCAATCAAATTTATTTATTATAAAGCCCGGACTTGGAGAAGTTATAGTAATTGTTACTTGAGAATTTGTAAAACCCGCTGAATATGCTTTCCAATCGCCGGATAAATAACAAGCGGGTTTATTGTTTACATTAAACAATAGCGGTGCCATGCCCTCATCAGAGTATGTACCAACAGTCGATTGTAAGGTCCAACCTGAAAGTGTAAAGTAATTAGTGCTAGTTTTTTTACTAAAATTACTTAAAAAATCTGGATTTATTATTTTTGAATATTCACCAGTTACTGCAGATTCATATCCAGAAGAGCATGCACATGAACTTGTTATAGTTGCAGGACCTGAAGTTTGACAGGTATAATTTGCATAACCAGTATAACCAGTTTCTGAACATAAAATAGTGCCAGAGCCACTTGTAGGAGTGTAAGATAGATTTGACTGCGCAGGATAACCATTGGCAGCAACTGTAGTACAAGTTATAGCTGAGCAAGTTCCGGTAGGAGTAATTGTGCTATTATGGGTTGAACAATTATTGGTTAATGAACCAGTATAGCCATCAACATCACACGATAACGTTGGGGCAAAAGTACTATGTTCAACAGTTTTAGCAGTAAATCCAGCAACAGCTGAAGCATTACAAGTAATTTTAGCGCAACTATTTGAGTTCTCAGTAAATGTCCCAGTAGTTGAATTACCATTAGTTGAACATGTGAAATTTGCAGTAGTATCAGTTCTATAACCAGTTGCATTACAATAATAATTTCCGGTACCAAAACTGATTCCAGTAGTACCAGAAACAAAACCAGTTATATTAGCTGGAACAGTACAAGTGATTGGGGTACAAGCAGTTCCGCCAGAAGCAAATACTCCAGAGATACAGGTATAAGTTGGCGAACCAGCATAGCCTGAATTACAAGTTAGAGATGTAGCAGTACTGGTGGCATTTACAGTGCTTCCACCTTGAGTTACATTGATATTAGTTGGAACAGTACAAGTAATTGGGGTACAAGAACCAGAGCTATAAGTCATTAACTTATCTGAACCACAATTATAGTTTACAGTTCCAACAAATCCAGTTGCGCAACTTAACGAACCAGTTCCAAATGGAACAGTATTAACCCCAACAATTCCCGGAATTTCATATCTATATTGAACAAGAAGTCCTTTATATGTTCCGCCACATGGGTCACCAAAAGTTCCATTATTAACTCCAACACTACAAGAGGTTTGATTTAAACATGCACTCTGAACAACCGATGTTGATCCACCAGCATGACACCATCCAGTTGTATATCCAAATGGATCACCTCCCATTCCCATGCCATAGCTTGCAAACAATATTTCTTTAATAGTTCCAAATTGAGAGTTGAAACTTAATACTCCCCCTTCTCCCACATAATATGAAAACTTTCCAAAAGGACAAGTAATTGGAACACAAGCTCCGCTAGCATTTTTATCATAGCCAGTTGAGCAAGAACAAGTAGTAGTTATTGTTGCTACAGCACCTTGAGTTTGACAGGTATAATTAGCGTTGCCTGTATATCCAGTTTGACTACACGAAATAGTTCCAGCTCCAGCTGTTGCTGTATAAGCCAATCCAGTTTGAGCTGAATATCCATTAGATGCAGGGGCAGTACAAACTAT
>JALREU010000034.1 GCA_023256705.1 Rickettsiales bacterium | reverse complement strand
TTAATTGCAAAAATATGAAATTCTATAAAAAATTTCAAAATATATTTTATTTTAAAAAAACCATTTAAGCAAATCAAATTTTTATTTTTTTCATGATAAATTTTGACGAAAAACAATTAATTATCAAAAATAAACTTGATGAACTGGCGATAAATATTGAAAAAACTTATTTTGCTGAAAAAAAAATCGGTATATTAAATTTTTTCAAACCCAAAATAACTCCTACCAATTTTGGTTTATATATTTATGGCGATGTCGGCAGAGGCAAAACTGCTTTGATGAAATATTTTTATGAAAATATCAAAAATACTCCAAAAATCTATTTTCATTTTCATGAATTTATGCATTTAATTCATAAAAATCTTCATATAATTCGCCATCAGCCAAAAAAATATAATGATGAATTAATCCAAGCTATAAATATGATTATATCCAATCAAAAACTGATTTGCTTCGATGAGTTTCAAGTTATAGATGTTGCCGATGCTATGTTTTTATCAAGAATTTTTAATTATTTTTTTAAACAAAAAATTTTTATGGTGATTACCTCAAATTTGCACCCTTTAAAACTTTATCCAAATGGTCTTCAACGCGAATTATTTTTGCAATTTATTAAAAATGATTTGATGATGAATTTAGAAATTATGTCTCTAAATCATCAAACTGATTACCGCAAAAAAAATCCCACTAGCGATAAGAAATTTTTTGTGAAAAATGCTAAAAATATCGAAATTTTTGATAAAATTATTGCTGATTTAACCAAAAATAAGATTAAAAAGACTAAAATTATAAAAGTTTGGGGTCGAGATGTTAAAATTAAGAATAGCTTTGAGGATGTGGCAATTTTAAATTTTAAAAATTTTTTTACTGAAAATTTATCTAGCGACGATTATCGAGAAATTTTCAAAAATTTTACAGTTATTGTTATCAAAAATATTCCAAGGCTAGATAAATCAATGCTTAATGAAATTCGTCGTTTTACTTTATTTATTGATGAGGGCTATGAAGCCAAAAAGCAATTTTATTTTTTAAGTCAATCCTCTTTAAAAAATTTAGAATTACAAACTTTGGAAATTCATTATTTTGCTCGAACGATTTCAAGAATTCATGAACTTGCTCAATAAAATTTACCTTGAATAAAAATTAAAAATATCGTAAAATTTCGAAAATTTTTAAAAAAATATCAATCTAAAATTTAAATCTACCTATGAAAAAACAATTTGTTCTTATAGCTTTAATCTCAGCCTTAATAATTTCATGCTCGAAAAATTCCAATCAGCAAAATCAGTCGCAAAACCCTTCTAATCCTAATTCTAAATCTCAAAATAGCGAAAAAGAATTGCTAAGAAAAGTAGTCTATTTTGATACTAACAGCTACAAAGTTAACAAAGAAAATGCTCTAGCAATTAAAGCTATCAAAGCGCAAATTGCTAAAGATGCAAATTTTACTATTGTTGCCGAAGGTCATTGCGATGAAAGAGGAACAGATCAATATAATTTTAGACTTGGCAAAAAAAGAGCTAATATGACCAAAAAAATTCTTGAAAAATCTGGAATTGCTAAAAATAAAATCTCTGCAGTTAGTTTTGGCGAGTCAAAGCCAGTTGATACCGCAAGCAATGAAGAAGCTTGGGCTAAAAATAGAAGAGTTGAAATTATTGTTTTAAAATAATTAATCAAAATCGCCTACATCAAAAAATTATATGATGTAGGCGATTTTTTTTGTCCAAAATTTCCAAAAACTAAGATTTAAATTTTTTAAGTGCCTTTTTTCACTGACTTTTCTTTTAATTTTTTTGAGCTTATTTTTTTAAGTTTTACCAGAATTTTGTCATTGGTTTTGGTGATTTCGGGTTTAGTTTTTTCATCAAAATTATTAATATTAACTGCATAATAAAAATTTGATTGCGAGCTAGATTGAGATAGATTATTTTCGCTAGAAGTTGAGCTTATATCTGCTTGTTTTGCTGTAAAAATTAAATAATTATTTTCGGTTAAAACATTAATTTGTTCGGGGTTAATTCCAGAAAAATTTAGCTCATAATTTATAAAATTTTCATCTTCACTGAAATTTAAAGAAGCGGTAATTTTATTTAATTTTTGTTGATTTTCGGATTTAGAACTTTCCTTATAATGCTCTTCGAAGGCCTGATGCATCATTTTGCGATGATGGAGCATTGCGCGATGCATTTTTTCATGAAGTTGGTCGAATTCGCTGAAAAAATCATCCTCATAAAAATCATCATCAAAAAAACTGTGATGTGATTTTTTATATTCTTGATGTTTCTGGCAAGAATTGGTGGTTAAAATCCCTATCAACAAAAAAAATATCGCTAAAAAAACTCTTGAGGAGAAAATATTTTTAAAGGAATTTTTTAAAGTTGCAAAAAAACCTTTAGCTCGACATTTTTTTTGATTTGAGTTATTATCGTGATTTACAATATTATTTTTTTCGTTAATTTTATTGGACATATATTAAAAAAATTGTTAATAAAGTTACTTTTTTGAAATATAAATTTACTTTAAAAAAATTCAAGTAAAGTAAAAATGAAAATTTTTATAAAAATCAAGCCATTTGCCAAAAATAATGCAATTCTTAGCGACAAAATTAATCTTTTTGGCGATCGAGAAATTGAAATGAAAATTGCTGAGATTCCAGTTGAGGGTAGGGCAAATGAAACTTTAATTGATTTTCTTGCTAAATATCTTAAAATCCAAAAAAAACATATTAAAATAGTCAATGGCTTCAAGTCACGAAATAAAATAATTGAAATAATTCAAGAATAATGTTTGGAAAAAATAAAATATTACCCCCTATAAACAATTCAGGGCAAGAGCTGGATATTCAAGAAATATTTCCAACCCTACAGGGGGAGGGCTATTTTGCTGGTATTCCTGCGGTTTTTGTTCGACTTGGTGGATGTAATTTAGCCTGCAGTTTTTGCGATACTGAGTTTGAATCATATCAAAAAATGTCTTTGGTAGAAATTTTAACTGAGGTTATGAAATGTTCGAAAAATTCTAAAGATGAAATTGTGCGAAAATTAGTCGTGATTACTGGTGGTGAACCAATGCGACAATCAATTGAAAAATTATGTGCAGAACTTTTAAGTCTTGATTTTAAGGTGCAAATCGAAACCAATGGCACAATTTTTCGTGAGTTGCCCAAGGAGGTTTTTATTGTTTGTTCGCCAAAAATTTCGAACAAAAAATATCACCGAATCCGTCAAGATTTACTCCCAAGAATTAATAATTTTAAATTTATTATATCGGCTCAAAACCCAGAATATAGTAGTGTTGGCGAGGTTGGACAAGCTTTATTTAATACTCCAATTTATGTTCAACCGATGGACGAATATGATGATGAAAAAAATCGTAAAAATTATGATTTAGCTGTTAAATTATGTTTGGAAAATAATTATATTTTATCGCTTCAAACTCACAAAATACTTGGTTTACGCTAATTCTTTGAATTAATTAATCGCAATTGGCACCGAATTTTTTAAAACTTTTTTTGAAACTTCATGAATTTCTCCAACCCGCATTTCGCCGAGTTGAAAAGGTCCAAAACTTACTCTAATTAATCTACTTACTTGAAGTCCGAGGTGAAGCATAATTTTTCTAATTTCTCGATTCTTTCCTTCGGTCAAAGAAACCGAAAGCCATGAATTTGATTCCTTTTCGCTTTCCACTTCAACCTTGATTGAGCCATATTTGATGCCTTCAACGGTGATGCCTTTGACCAAGGCCTTCAATCTCTCGTGATTTAATTTACCAAAAACTCGAACTCGATATTTACGAACCCATTTGCTTTTTGGAAGCTCGATATAACGAGCCAAAGCGCCGTCTGTGGTTAATAATAACAAGCCTTCGGTATTAAAATCTAATCTGCCCACGCTGATTAATCGTGGTAAATTTTTGGGCAAAACATCAAAAATTGTTTGGCGATTTTCGGGGTCATTATTAGTACAAATTGTGCCAACTGGCTTGTAAAATAAAAATAATTTTGTGGGCTGTTTTGCATTGATTAATTTACCATCAATCTTGATGGATTGATCGGTGATTAACAAAGCTGGGTGGTCGATAGCCTTGCCATTAACTTGCACTCGACCTTCTAAAATTAATTGTTCGGCTTCACGACGCGAGCAAAAACCGCTTTGAGCAATTATTTTGGCAATACGAACCCCTTTGCTTGGTTCTTGATTTTTTGAATTCTTTTCATTAAAAGTTTTTTCTATATTATCCATGATTAAATTTATTTTTTTTATAATTATGCGCCTGATTTATGAATTCTTCGTAAAGTTTTTGATCCGCTGGTGAGGTCTGATATTCTGGGTGCCACTGCACTCCAATGCAAAAAGGGTGATTTGGTTTTTCGAAGGCTTCAATGATGCCATCATCTGCTTTGCCAACCACCTTTAAATCGTCACCAACGCTTTTTATAGCCTGATGATGCGAAGAGTTGGTGCTGATTTTTTTTAGCCTCGTTATATTATAAAATTTTGAATCGGCATCGATATTAACATTATGGTAAGGTGAGCCATATTCTTTAAATTCAGCGAAATGGCTTTGTTCGTGATCCATAAAATTTTTGTCGTCTGGAATATGTTGAATAATTTTGCCACCATGTAAAATGCTGATTAATTGCATGCCGTTGCAAATGCCGAAAATTGGTAAATTAGTATTTAAAACTTTTTTGACAAATTCATATTCAAAATTTTCACGAGTTAAATTTAGTTTAACTGTTGGGTGGACAAAATCATCACCATAACGGTTTGGGTGAATATCCATATAGCCTCCAACCACAATTAATCCATCGATTATAGCTAAATAATCATCGATTTTTTCATAATCATAGGTCATGATAATTGGCAATCCACCAGCCTTTGAAATGCCGTCAATGTAATTTTTACGAATCGCATAAAAATCTTTTTTGGAATAAGTATTTTCTGCGCCATTTTGAAAATCTGGCAAAACGCCAATTATAGGATTTTTAGTAAAATTATTTTTCATAGTTATTTAAGTTATTTGATTCAATCGATGATGCTAGCGAGGTCATTGAAGCAATTAATTCATACAAATTATAAAAATTTGAAAGATTAATATTGTGATTTTGATTAATAATATTTTGTGAATTAAAAAAAATCGCTCCATTTGAGTTTAAATTGCCGTGATCATCTTTGAGAGGATTGGTTCGATAAATGGTTTCAATGAGTTTGGCGTTGGCTATGTATAATAAAGGCTCGCTGGCGCTATCATTAATTTTATCTTCAGTGAAAATTCCTTCTTGAATAATTATGCTATGAGTTTGGGTTGAGCCTTTAACCATATTCATTTTATTGCGCTCTTTTTTATTCATTTCTAAAACTTCTTGTGAATCACTAACGGGCCAAACTGCCATGCCGTAAGTTCCGTTATTGGCTTTTAAAAAACAATATGGTCGTAAATTAATTTGATGTTGATCATATTTCTCTTGAATTTGTGCGAGGATTTTATCGATTTGTTTGACCAAACATTCAAAGCCAATATTTTCCTTAAAATCTAAATTATCACAATAGTCGTGAAGCGAAGAAATAAGCCAATGGTCAATCTTTAAAATTTCTCCAATTTCTTGGGCAATTTGATTGTAAATATTGAAATGATTGGTTTTAGTGCGCTGAAACCACCCTAAATTAACCGATGGATTAATTGTGGTTGTGAGGTTTTGCAAAATTTCTTGAATGCCATTGGTTAAATCGTTATTTAAAATTGCATAATCGGCGAAAATTTTTTGATTATTTTCGGTAATTGCTAATTTGCCTGTAATTTTTTGTAAAGGATAAAGGGTTAAGGAGCTAGAATTATCAAGCTCCAAAGTGGTTTTTTCTAGAATTTCTGGATTATAAGTGGTGATAAAAATTTGATAATTTTTGCTTAAAATTTTTTGCAAAGCTGATAAATTTTCTAAATATTTTTGGTTGCGAGTATGATTTTCTGGGATAATAAAAATATTTTTTTTACTTGATAAATTTGTTTCAATTTTTTTTGATTGAAAATGATTTTGTAAAAAAATCTCAAATTGCTTTTGGCAATTTTCTTGACCAATATTTGACAAATTATTAAAGCCAGCGGGATAGCAATTGGTGTCGACTGGAGCAATCTTGAAAGAATTATGACGCACATCGACCGAATTGTAAATTAAAGCTGGGTATTGTTGGAATTTTGTATCAAAATAATTTTTCAGATCGTGATTCTTGCTGATAATTTTATCGTTGATATTGGATAATAAATTCATTAATTAATTGGTAAAATTTTCGGAGTAAGATTTTGGCTTAATTTTGCTTTCATTTGGCAGGATTATTTCGAATTCAAATTGGTTCTTTTCTAAAAATTTAATAGCATCTTCTTTGCTTTGAAATTCATATTTTAATTGGGTTTGAGTGTTGTTAGAAGCCACCCAATTCATGATATTATTTTGATGGCGATGTTGAATGTTGTTGGCCAGTTCCACAATCCATTTTTGGGCATTATTTTTGCCAGATTGCATTGCAGATTTCGAATTTCGATAAAGGATATATTTAAGTTTTGTCATAGTTTAATTTTTTGGTTTTAACATTTGTGAAAACTAACTTTAAGGCAAGTTAAATTAAATTGCAAAAAAACTTTATTTTTATTTGTATTTAACGATAAAATTTCTTGTTTTTTGATTATTGTGCATTATTCTATTTTAATTAACAATTATTAAACTTATTTTTAAAATTTATGTCACGAGGTGGATATAGAAAAAATGCTGGCAGGCCTAAAGGCAATGGCAAATATCAAGAATCAACCAAGCCTGTTCGAATTCCGCTGAGTTTGGTTGGCAAGGTGATTGATTACATTGAAAATAAAGGCTTCGCTTTACCACTTTATAATTGTGCGGTAAGGGCTGGATTTCCATCGCCTGCCGATGATTATGTGGTTGAAGATATTGATTTGAACAAATATTTAATCAAGCATCCAACTGCCACTTTTTTGGTGCGAGTTGCGGGTGATTCAATGATTGATGTGGGCATTAATCCAGATGATATTTTGGTGGTGGATCGCAGTTTAGAAGTAAAAAATGGTGATATTATTATTGCCTCAATTAATGGCGAATTAACGGTCAAAAAATTATCAAAAACCAAGCAAGGAATTTTTTTAATGCCTGCCAACAAAAAATATCAACCAATAGCAATTCATGATTTTAATGAAAATGTGATTTGGGGGGTGGTTACCAATGTAATCCACAAATTATGAAAAATCATTTTTATCAAAATTTAAACCAACATCAAAATGCAATTTTTGCATTGGTTGATTGCAATAATTTTTATGCATCTTGCGAAAGAATTTTTCGCCCGGATTTGCTAAAAACTCCAATTGTGGTATTATCAAATAATGATGGTTGCATCATTGCCCGCTCTAACGAAGCCAAGGCTTTAGGCATTGAAATGGGGGCGCCGTTTTTTAAGTTTCGTCAATTAATTGAAAAAAATAAAGTTGCGGTATTTTCTTCAAATTATAGTTTTTATGGCGATATGTCGAGTCGGGTGATGAGGTCGTTGCAAATGATGGTGCCAGATCTTGAGATTTATTCTATCGATGAAGCTTTTTTACGGCTTGATAATATTGCCTTTGATGATATTATAAATTTATGTTCGAAAATTCGTTTCAATATTAATAAATGGCTTGGCATTCCAACATCAATAGGCATTGCTAACACTAAAACCTTAGCAAAAATTGCCAATCAAATTGCCAAAAAAAATTTGTTTAATTTAGCGCCAAATCATATTTGTGACATACGCAATTCAGATTTACAGCGGGAAGTTTTGGCAAAATTTGCGGTGCAAGATGTGTGGGGCATTGGCAAGGGAATTGCCACCAAGCTTAGAACAATTGGCATTGAAAATGCTCTTGAACTTAGAGACGCTGACCCAAAAAAAATTCGTAAAATTCTTGGCGTAGTCGGTGAAAGAATCGTCTACGAACTTAATGCAATATCTTGTTTGCATCTTGAAGAAATTGCTCCACGGAAAAATATTTTATCGTCAAAATCTTTTGGTAAAATTGTTACTAGCAAAACCGATTTACAAGAAGCAATTGCTAATTATACGGTGCGAGCTTGCGAAAATATGCGTCGTCAAAAATCTCAAGCGCAGGCTATTTATGTTTATATTCGCACTAATCCTTTTGCTAATAAGCCCCAATATTGTGCTGGCAATTCAATTAGCTTCATGTCGGCAACTGCTAATGTTAGTGAAATTTTAAAATCGGCTTTAAAAATTTTAGATCAAATTTATCAAAAAGATTATCAATATAAAAAGGCGGGCATAATGCTTTTGGATCTGATTGATGAGGGAAGCAATATTCAGCAAAATCTATTTGATAATGATTTATTTGCTAAAAATTCTTGGCAAAATAATTCTAATTTTTTAGATTACGGCGATAATTCACAAGAGCAAAAAACCAAATCTGAAATTATTCAAAAAACCATGGAAAAAATTAACAAAGATTTTAGTAAAAATACCATTTTTTATGCAGTGCAAGGCACCAAACGGAGCTGGGCAATGCAATGTAACAAGCGCTCAATGCATTACACCACCAATATCAAAGAATTGGCGGTAGTTAGTTGATATGTGACCTTAAATATTTTTTAGGAATAATTTTACAAAAAAATATCAAAATAAAAATTGATTGCTAAAGTGATTTAATGTGAATTTTTTTATAATAATTAAATTAATTTGAATTTTTATGAGTGAAGATTTTTTCGGAATTGGTGGTTTTATTGGTCAAGCAATTTCTTGGCAACAAGCTCCGAATAATAATCAAGCAAAAAACCCGACCCTGCAGATTCAATATTAGCTCCAAATCAAAAACTAAACCCAAACACGCCTAACCAGTCTCAAAGTCAAGTTCCGCGAGAATAAGGATCAGCTCAAGCTCAAAATCAAAGCACACCTAGGCCGCTTCAAAGTCAAGTTTCGCAACAATTTTTAACATTAGCGGATGTAATTATTGATGGTAGAAAAACCGATGCTAACTATATCAGGGCATGTGAAAAATACAGAGGTGATGATAATTTTAAAAAGATGGTTGATAAAAAAGTTAATCAAATAGGAGAAGAAAAAAATAGTGCAGGTGAGAGAAAGTCTGACATTAAACACAGATAAATAATATCAAAGATTGTAGTGATAAAGAATTTGGCAGATATAAGAATATTATAGCTTCACCCCCCAATAAATCAATCTGCTGTAAGATATCCGGGAGGAGAAGAAAATAGAACAAAATCGCATTGTTTGCGCGCCCAAATGAATTCAGGTAGATTGTGCCAAGTCAGTGAACCTCCAAAAGACCCTGTTCGAGTTCAACAGTTTCCTAATGCACTCAGGCTTCCTAATCAAACTACTCGCATTTCTCCAAACAGCGAAAATTCATGGAATAAATCAATTCTATTTCGTTTAGGATTTGATAAAAATATATTCGAAAATAACACACAAGGGGCCTTGAACCAAATTGAATTGGGATGTAAGGAATTATCAAATAAAAATAGATTGACATCGCAAGAAATGAATGAACAGCTTGATTATCTTAAAGGATTTATTGATGCTTCAAAACATTCAGACAAAGCTAAAGCAAAAATGTATAATTGGGTTAATACTCTTAGAGGAATGGAGGGGGCCAAAACATCTTTCGAAAGCGAAAAACACACAAATTTAGGTTCAGATGCTGGAGTAGGTATACAAAAAGATATGCTGAGTAGAAGGTTCGACTATATGCTAACTGGGCAAAATGGAAAATATAGTTCGAGACTAACAGAAACTCAAGTTGAACTTATGGGGAGTTGATATCAAATAGGCAAAGGTTTAAAAGCTGATATCTCGCGATCTGGAACAGCAACTAGAGCTAAAAGTGATGAAGAGCTTCTAAAAAATCAAATCGCAAGTGAGAGAGACAGAGTGAGGGATCATCAATCAGGTGAATTTATGGGGCGTGGAAGAGAGTTAGCGGAAATGTGGATGGCTAAACGTGAAGTTTATGTGAGGGGTTTTGTTAACGGACTTAAAATAAAAGCTAGTGGTAATGGAGGTGGTAGTAATTGGGGTCGTGGTCGTTAAAATTAATCCCAAAAAACTTTTGCAACTAAATTATTTTTTGTTGAAAAATATTTTTAAAATTTGAATTTTTAAAGCAAAGAAAATCATCAAGACTCCAAGCCAAATTAAATTCATCATTGGTTTAAAATAAGCACGAACTGCATAATTTTCTTGATCATCTTTGGTGCCGATAACTAAATATAAATCATAAAATAAATGGTGGTAAATAGAGCTTTCATTAGTGATTTGGTCGGAAATTGGAAATAGTCTCAATTCAGGTTGTAAATTGGTAATAAATTCTCCTTTCTTAGAAATCTCAAAAACCCCGATACGGCTAATATAATTCTTGCCAGCCGAGTAATTTAAATGCAAGAATTTAATTGAAAAATCAGCAATTTTAAAAGATTGAGAAGTTTTTAAATTAGTTTCAATAATTTTATTACCAAAGCTGGAAATTAAAATACCGACAATAATTAATAAAAAACCGCCATGAGCCAATTTTGAAGAGATTTTTTGTGATTTATTCGAAAAATTTAGTATTAATGAATAATTTGTTAAGAATAAATTAAAAATTAAAATTATTTTATATTGTTTTAAGAAAAATAAAATTGATGCAGTGATTATAATTGCAATCGTGATAAAAATATAATTTTTAATAGTAAAAAACTGGTTTTTTGGATAGAAAAAATTACTTACTAAAAACAATAAAAATGGTATTAATAAAATACTAAAAACCTGATTGTAATAGCTGGCACCAATGCTTATCGATTGATTAAATAAGCCTCTTGACAAAATTGGATATAAGGTGCCAATTAAGATAACTAATAAGGCAATTGTCAAAAAATAATTATTAGCAATAACAAAGAAAATTCTAGAAATTTTTGGGGTTTTTTCTTTAATAAATTTTTGATAATTATGATATTTTGCCAAGGTAAAAAGACCAAAACCGCCAATGATGCCAATTAAAATAATTATAAAAAAGCCACGATTTGCAGAAATAGCAAAGGAGTGAACCGAAGTTAAAACTCCAGATCGAGTGAGGAAAATTCCTATTAAACAAAGAATCATGGCAATCACCGCAAAAAAATCGCTCCAAATTTTTAGTAAAAAATTTTGTTTAGAATATTTTAGGGCGTGAATTAAAATAATACCCGCCAGCCATGGCATTAGCGAGATATTTTCAACCGGGTCCCAAAACCAATAGCCACCCCAGCCAAGCTCGCGATATGCCCACCATGATCCAAGGGCGATACCGATGGTTAAAACCGCTGTCGAAAAATAGCTTACCGCCAAGAGATTGCGAGTTATTGCAGAATTATTTTGCGGTAAAATTAAAGCAGAAATTGAGAGGCTGTATATTAATGAAAAACCTAAATAACCAACATAAAGCATTGGTGGATGCAAAGCTAGACCAATATCTTGTAAAATTGGATTGAGTCCAAGCCCAGATTTTGGGGCGGGAAAGTTTTGTAAAAAGGGGTTTGAGGTAAATAATGTGTAGGCACAAAATAATGAGATTACAAATTGCATGATTACGCTATTTAAGATTTTAAAATCTTTTGATAATTTGCTAAAAAAAATAAAGCCTAAATTAAAAGCTGTAAGAGTGCTAATAAGTAATAGCATTGAACCTTCATGGTTACCCCACGAGCCTGCAATTTTGTATAATAGAGGTTTTAAATGATGAGAATTTTGATAGACATTTATTACTGAATAATCAGAAATAACAAAGCTATAAATTAAAAAAAATTGCGAAGAAATTGATGTTAAAAAACCGCATAGAACTAGGGCAAGATATATTTGATAAAATTTTATTAAATTTTCGGGGCTGTTTTTTAAAAAATTAGCAAAATTTGGAATTTTTTTATGTAGATAAATATAAAAAATTATTCCAAAAAAATTAATTGAAAAATTTAGAATTAGACTCGATAAACCTAGAAATGGAGCGACTGAATCTGACATTAAATTTTGCTGGCAATAAAATTTTTAATTTCTTCTAGATTGTTATTTAAAACCGTAAATTCTTCTTTGCGATCAAATAAATCCTTTAAAAAATTTGGTAGTGGCACCGATTCAATAGAGGCTTTTTTGACAGCCTCTGGGAATTTTGCGGGATGAGCAGTTGCAAGAGTAACCACAATTTCACCTCGATATTCTGGATTATGAAAAAATTGTTCAGTTGCAATAGTGCCAATTGCGGTATGCGGGTCAAGAATTTCGCCTGTTTGTTGGAAATATTTTTGAATTGAGGCAATGGTTTTTTCGTCATCAATTTTATATGCACAAAAATCTTTTTTGATAAATTGATGCACCTGATTTTCAATGCTTAAAGAGCCAGTTCGATTAAATTCATGCATTAAATCTGATAATTTTTGTTCAATTTTATTGGCTTTGTGGGCATCATAAAGCAAACGCTCAAAGTTGCTGGCAACTTGAATATTCATGCTCGGAGAAAGAGTTTCTACCATGGTCTTTTTGCTATAATCATTATTCTCAAGGAATCGAACCAAAATATCATTATCATTAGTGGCGATAATTAA